>NZ_CP011388.1:140000-440000 GCF_001644605.1 Paenibacillus swuensis
GAACTGCTGTAGGCATCAAGTAGGTGCCCTTCCTGCAATTCTTTCTTGCTCTGTAAATAGTTGTACATAAATCGTGCAAATGCAGTAAACAGATCCTGCTCCCGCTTCAATTGATGCGATTCCTGTTCCAGGCCGGCTCTTGCCAGGATTATATCTCTATCCAACATAATCTCTCCTTAAACTATCCATTCCAATCCTCGTCGTCAGATGATCCCTAATAATAATCATTACACACAGATACCGCTGTTGAAACGACCGATCTGAATTTCTAGCTGTTGGCAGGGTTATTGCTATGAAAGAGATGGGATTTGATATATAATGTTTCTACATTAGCCATCGTGTTTCCTGCAACTTCATGAGGTCGGGGAACTGATTATTTTGGGTACACAAGGAGAAGAGGTACGGTTATGTTTTTTAAATCCAGTAAAATCAATGAGTTCCGACTTTGGGGACTCCTGCTTACATTGTTCGGAATGGGTCTCATGATTATGGGGACAGCGGGAATATTATTATGGGGACAAGCAGGTAAAATTGTTGCAGCCATATTCATGGTTTTCGGTATGATTTCCATGTTAGTGTCCGTCGGTATTTACTTCTGGGCAGGAATGCTGTCAACTACCGCAACTATGCTGCAATGTCCGGAATGCGCCAAACCAACCAAGATGCTTGGTAAGACCGATCGTTGTATGTTTTGCAAGACCATCCTTACGCTAGACCCTGACAAAGCAACAGAACAGGTACCTGTCATGAATGATTCTTCCGCTATAGACCGTAAGTTAACAAATTAATTTACAAAAAAGCCCGAAGGTTGATTCCTTAAATGGAAATAAACCTTCGGGCTTTATTATGGTTTTCGAAAGAGCTCCTGCTGTAAACCGGCCCAGATTTCCGGTGTTTCAAACCCCCGTCTCCAGGATGCCGTGCCAGCCAACTTATATTTACGGACCAACTCCATGCGCGCTTTCACCGAAGTTGCATCCTCCAACCAAGCTCTGTAACGCTTGCCGCCTTCCGTGTATTCCACATAATGCTGACCGATGTCCGGCAGAAAGACGGGTTTCAACTTCTTCTCAAGAATGATCCCGTTGATCTTTTCCATGGATAGCGCTTTGGACGACACATCCAACGTACCGTTAACCGTCTCTTCCGTCCACAACCGAGTGTAGAATGGTATAGCCAGCACCACTTTGTCAGCGGGGACCTCATCTTCCTCAAGGATACGTCTCAGGCTTACCTCCGTCCAAGGTAAAGAAGCAACGGATCCCGCTTCCGGACTGCTTGCCCAGTGTTCGTCATACGCCATAATCATCATATAATCCACAGTCTGAGCCAATGCCTTCCGATCATAGAACAGGGACCATACCTCACTTGTTGATTTGGGCGTTACATCCATAGACACCACCAGACCTTGCTCATGCAGCAACGGGGTAAGTTCCCGAACGAATTGGGTCAATAGCGCCTTATCCTTCAAATAAACATGCTCAAAATCCAAATTGATGCCCTGCAGATCATAAGTTTCCGCGTAACTGAGGATCTGTTTAATCATAGATAGTCTGCGGTCGTAAGTAGCAAGTGCGGCTGATGTGCGATCGGGCTCAAACCCGTTACTGAACAACGCCCATACCTGCAATCCTTTAGCGTGTGCCCATTTGACATAAGGCATGTCCGCTTTACTTGCGATATTTCCTTGTCCGTCTAACAATTCAAACCAGGTGGGACTGATGACGTTCACCCCGGGCATCGGCGCAAACCCCGCAGGATCCGGAGTAGCCCGGACAACATGTTCCCAAGTAAGATTGACCTTACCGGCAGCGGGTTTCCATGGTGTATATGGCATTTTTTCCGCCGTAGGGGCCTTAACTGTCTCCTCCTTACCCTGCAATACATGATTCGTCTTGATATACCCAACGACACCGTTCTGTAACTGAACTTTAAGCCAATCGTCTGTACTATCCCATACCGTGACCTGCTGACCTTTGATCAGATCAGCCACAATGGGCGCACGCCGGTCCGGTTCCACACGCAAAGGAAATGAATTTCCCTTTAGGTCATCTTGGGATTCCGCTGTAGCTGAGCGAATGACATCCCCTGTTTTCTTTAACAGGACAGCTCCCGTACTTGGATTTTCTGTGATTACTAAACCATACAGTTGCTTTATGGGGGCAACCGGGACATACAGCCTCCCCTGGATCTTCTTCACTGGAAAATGCAACTGAAGAGGCTTGGCATTCAACAATCCAGTCAGTCGTTCTGTCCGGAGGCGAACAACCTTATCTTTCGTAGTTAAGATGACAGATTCCGTTGTTTCCTCATAATAGATGGAACCATCGATATGTTTTTGCAACGTTTCTAAAGTAAGCATGAGTCCTTCGCCCGTGCCGACGGCAGCTTCCTCCAATTGAAGCCCGCGATAAAAGACCGGCTTGTCCAACCCGTGAAAATCCGGTTCCACGCGCTCCGTGTTCGGGGCAAATAGCAAATAGTATACAGACAGACATATAGATGTCACTATACAAATCCAGATAAACAGATACATGCCTGTTTTCCCCCTGGAACGCCGAGGACGCGGGGTGTATATCGGTTCCAACAGCTTTTCATCCCCCTCAAAAAATAAAAGACGCTAAAAGCCGAGACTGTTCCGGGCATCCGGATCTCCGCTTCCTAAGCGTCTTACATCTGTATAGTATAAATTAGTGCAGCTTTACTGTACAAGCTGCACACGACCCGTAGATCTCCATGCGATGCCCGCGGACTTTAAATCCCGTTTCCTGCGAAGCGGATTCCTCCACGTGATCGAGCTTCGGATAGTGAAAATCGACAATCACTCCGCAGGTTTCACAGATCGCATGATAGTGCTCCGTCGTATCTCCGTCGAAACGGCTTGAATCATCCCCGTAAGTCAGCTCGCGAATCAAACCGGCTTCGACAAACAGCTTTAAATTATTGTAGATCGTCGCAACACTCATATTCGGAAAGCGCTCTTCGAGTGCTTTGTAAATATCATCGGCCGTCGGGTGCGCCAGTGAATCCAGCAAATAAGATAATATGGCGTGTCGTTGAGGAGTCATGCGAACACCGGACACCTTCAACTTCTGCATCGCTTCTTCGAATCGGTTATTCAAGACCCTCACCGCCTTTACGCTTATGAATTTAAGAGTCCTTTTATTTTACGTGTCCGCTTTAAAATTTGTCAACGTTTACAAGCGAATTACCTTGAATTAACGTTTAATGATGTCAATGGAAGCGTTAGTGGTCTTCATACGTAGGGTATGTCCCCCTGCACCTATAGTGCCTTCCACCGTATGTTTATCAATCTTTAACGGCAGTTCGGACGATATAGATCCGTGACTGACCGAACCTTGGACGTGAAAGCTCCCTTCCTCCGGCAGCCCCGCCTCGATGGAGCCATTCGTTGTTTTGAGTTCCCAATCTCCGCCAACCGTTGTGCTATATGCCTGAATACGTCCATTACTCGTATTCGCTTGAACAGCTCCGGTAATCTGATTGAATTCCACCTTGCCGTTCGTGGTACTCAAATTCGCCGAACCATTTACCTCGGACAAGGATATGGCTCCATTGGTTGTTCTAAGCGCAACGTCACCTTCTACACGGCTGACAGTCACATTGCCGTTGACTGACGTTACCCGGAGTTCCTTCTGAACCGACAAATTTTCACCTGAGAACGTACCGTTAACGAGTCGGATTTGCAAGTTCAGCTTCCGTCGCTCCGGCACAACCACCACCAAATTCATTCTCGGCCTGCGTCCAATGCCCTGTCCATAATTTTTGCTGTCAGTCTTCATGAGCAATGAATCTCCGTCACTAGAGTAATATACTACAGATGCTTGAGCGATTTCCTTTGCTTTCTCCTCATCTATACGATTTACCCATACAACGGTCTGAATTTCGATAGCTTCAACCGGTCCTTTCCGTATCGTTACGGAACCATTAGGGTTATCGAGTTCAAGATTATGGATATCTTCTTTAAGTTCAATACGCATCAGTTCTTTGTCAAACCGATGACCAACTTCATTCGAAGTGGACATTACGATATTAGATAGGTATTGTCTGATCCCTTGCAACGAGTAGGCAGAGGTTTCACTGTAGGCGGCTACGGCGACGGACAGCAGTCCGGCTATCAACAAAGCTCCCCAGTTCAACCTGAATTTCTTCTCTTTTTGATAGTACACAAGACTTACAATCACATATTCAAGACCAAGCAGAATAAGCGCGACCGGCCATAAGTCCTTAATCCACATCAATCCGTTCGTACCGCGCAGCATATCGCCTAGGAGGATGAAACCCACTGTGACAAGAATAATCGCGGAAGTGATTCTGCCGATCCTTACCATATGGTGTCCTCCTATTCTGCTGAAGACTGTACTCGATCGACTCGCCTAGGTTTCGAGAACAAAGTTATCCATACATCCGGAGCGACTTCGCGGCTGCCTACCTCACTGTACTCATATTTTCTGTAAAGTTGAATAGCCGGTTCGTTTAAAGCCCCTGTGGATACCTCTAACACGGAACAATCGGTCCTCTCCTCGAAAGCTTTAATCAGTTGCCCGGCTATGCCTTGACGGAAATGTTCCGGATGAACCATCATTCTGCAAAGCGTTGCCACATCACCCGCTTCCGAATAGGCTAATGCTCCGGCTAATTCGCCCTCTCGTTCGTAACCAATAAACTGTTCCCCGCATTCCCTCAACGTCTCCAGTGTATCCATTAAAGGGGGTATGGCGTCAAAGCCGATCAATTGGGCTTCCACTTTATAGGACGCATGCTGCAAATACCACAGCCGACTCAGTTCTTCTTCATCGCTTAAGTTTATGGCTGTTATCACAATTAAGGACATCTCCCTTGTTCGTAGTAACGTATTATGGATTCATTGAAAAAAGAAGGCTTCCCGGTTTTAATAACAAAACCGGAATCGCCTTCATGTTCTTGCTTAGCCGTTCAGAATCTGAATTAATAAGGAGTTGACCAAAGCAGGGTTCGCCTTACCTCTGGATTCCTTCATTACTTGTCCAACCAGAAAGCCGATCGCTTTATCTTTACCTGCCTTGAAATCGGCTACTGACGCCGGGTTCGCAGCAACAACCTGCTCGACGATGGCGCGGATCGCTCCTTCATCACTGATCTGGACTAATCCCTGTTCTTCTACGATCTGTTTAGGAAGCTTGCCGGATTGCAGCATTTCTTTAAAGACCGTTTTGGCAATTTTGCTGGAAATCGTACCCGCTTCAATTAACCCGATCATCTCGCCCAAGCCTTGACCGGTGATCGGCACATTCGCCAACTCCAAACCGTTCGCATTCAGATGACCCAATAAATCCCCCATAATCCAGTTCGATACGGCTTTGGCATCTTTGGTGTAGTTCAGGCTTTCCTCAAAGAAGTTAGCAAGATGGATGGAAGACGTAATAACTTCCGCATCGTATCCCGGGAGTTCATACTCTGATGTATAGCGTGCTTTGCGCGCGTCCGGCAACTCAGGGATCGTCGACTTGATGCGCGCTTTCCATTCTTCATCAATGAACATTCGGATGAGATCCGGGTCCGGGAAGTACCGATAGTCATGCGCTTCTTCCTTACCGCGCATGGAAACCGTTCGATTCTGAGCTTCATCCCACCGACGGGTTTCCTGAACAACCGTCCCGCCGTCATCCAGGATGTCCGCTTGGCGAAGCTCCTCGTATTCCAGACCTTTCTGTACGCCTCGGAAAGAGTTCATGTTCTTGAGCTCGGCTCGGATTCCGAACTTCTCCTGACCGTAAGGACGAATGGAAACATTCGCGTCGCAACGAAGTGAACCTTCCTCCATCTTCACATCGGATACATCGCAATATTGCATGATGGCTTTAATCTTCTCCAGATAAGCGCGGGCTTCGGCAGGTGTGCGAATATCCGGTTCGGATACAATCTCAATCAGGGGTGTGCCTACCCGGTTAAAATCGACCAATGAGGCAAATCCGCCGTCCACGTGCGTCAGTTTGCCCGCATCTTCTTCCAGGTGAACGCGCGTGATGCCAATTCGCTTCGTGTACCCGTCCACTTCAATATCCACAAAACCATGTTCGCCTACAGGTTGATCATATTGAGAAATTTGGTAGGCCTTCGGGGAATCGGGGTAAAAATAATTTTTGCGGTCGAACTTGCTCTCCGTCGCAATCTGGCAATTCAGCGCCATGGACGCTTTCATGGCATACTCAAGCGCTTGCTTGTTGAGCACCGGCAATACGCCGGGATGTCCTAAACAAATTGGACAGGTATGGGTATTCGGAGGTGCGCCGAAAGCTGTGGAGCAACCGCAGAAAATCTTGGAATGGGTATGCAGCTCAACGTGCACTTCCAATCCAATGACCGTTTCATATTTGGTACTTGTCGATGACATGGATATCCTCCTATCGCGAACGACGCCTATAGCTGCGGGCGCTCTTTATGGTAATCGGTGTGCTGCTCGAAGGCGTGGGCCACACGTAAAACAGTGGATTCGTCAAAAGCTTTGCCAATAATCTGCAGTCCTAGAGGCAATCCGTCGGCAAATCCGCAAGGAACGCTAACGGCGGGTACGCCTGCAAGACTGACAGGAATGGTAACTATATCGTTCAGATACATCGTAAGCGGGTCATCCACCTGCTCTCCCAGCTTAAACGCCGCTGTCGGCGAAGTTGGCCCGATGATTACATCATATTTAGCAAAGACTTCGTCGAAGTCTTGTTTAATCAGAGTACGCACCTTCTGTGCTTTCAGATAATAGGCATCGTAATACCCGGAGCTGAGCGCGTATGTACCGAGCATAATCCGACGTTTAACTTCACTGCCGAAACCTTGGCTGCGGGACTTATGATATAGCTCCAACAGATTTCCGGCATCCGTCGCGCGCTCTCCATAGCGTACCCCGTCAAAACGAGCCAGATTGGAAGATGCTTCCGAAGAAGCCAGCAAATAATAAGCGGCTACGGCGTATTCCGTATGCGGAAGAGAAACTTCCTCCCAGACCGCGCCCAAGCTTTCCAATACTTTAAGGGCGGACAGCACGGACTCCTTCACCTTCGGGTCTATCCCTTGTCCGAGGTATTCCTTAGGAACCCCGATCTTAAGGCCTTTCACGTCGCCTGTCAGAGCGCTCAGGTAGTCAGGAATCTCCACATTCGCGGATGTGGAATCCATAGGGTCATATCCCGCAATGGATTGCAGCACATATGCGCTGTCCTCTACATTCTTCGTAATGGGTCCGATCTGGTCTAGCGAAGATGCGAAAGCAACCAAACCAAAGCGCGATACCAATCCGTAAGTCGGTTTCAAACCGACTACACCGCAATACGCCGCAGGTTGACGTATGGAACCGCCCGTGTCCGAACCTAAGGAGAAATAGACTTCCCCTGCAGCTACAGCCGCAGCGGAGCCACCGCTGGAGCCGCCCGGGACATAGTCGAGATTCCAAGGATTATGCGTAGGGAAGAACGACGAATTCTCATTCGAACCGCCCATTGCGAATTCATCCATATTTAATTTCCCCATGGTTACGGATTGTGCGGAGCGCAGCTTGTTCACAACGGTTGCATCGTAGACGGGCGTGAAATTCTTCAGAAATTGACTTCCGCATGTCGTACGCAGACCTTCAGTAGAGATATTATCCTTTACCCCCGCAGGCAATCCAAACAACAATCCCCGTTCTCCGCCGTTGGCTAACTGCTTGTCCATAATCAGCGCGGCAGCGCGCGCCCCTTCTTCATCCAGCGTCAGAAACGCCTTGACCTTGGAATCCACTTCTCCGATTCGCCCAATCGAAGCCTCCACTAAGTCTGTCACGGAAAGCTCCTTGTCGCGGAGCCGGTTATGTACTTCTTGTAATTTCAGATCAAATAATGACAACTTTGAGGCCTCCCTTCAATGTAAAACCGCATTCTGCATGTAATCGATTATTCCAGCACAGCCGGCACTTTTATTTGGCCATCTTCTTCATCAGGCGCATTCAGCAACACTTTGTCAATCGTCAGTGATTCTCTTGTGATATCTTCACGCATTACATTCGTCAGTTGCAATACATGGCTTGTAGGATCCACGTTCTCCGTGTCGAGTTCGCCCAGCTTCTCGGCATATTTAAGAATCGCGTTTAACTGGACCGTGAACTTTTCTTTCTCCTCTTCCTCCAGATCCAGTCTGGCCAACGCCGCTACTTTCTCTACATCTTTTCCGGTAATGCTCATGGACATCGGTCCCCTTTCCCTATTCATGCTCATTCCTTCTATTATAACTCAGTACAAAATCGAACTCAACGACTACTCCCCCAACCTTCCGCTTTTGCCACCCTGCGAATGCCTTATTCCGGTTAGGTCGTTCTCGAATAAGATAATGTCAGGAAGATAGACTTTACCGAATTTATTATGAATGGAAAGAAGGTTACCGTCACGATGAATAAACTGCCGCGGATACAGCGGGTTCACAGTAAATGGAATAAAACCCGTATTCTATTGGTTAAAAAGGGACTAAAAAACTATGTTCCGGATACGCGCAAATTAAGTCGCGCCACCTTGGAAACGATGCTGAATCTGTATCAGATGGTTTATGTAAAACCGGATCATGGTACGTACGGCAAAGGGGTCATGAGGGTCGAGAAAGAGTTAACGAACCAAGGTGTCCGGTACGCATATCAAGCAGGAGAGACGCGCAGGGGCTTCACGACATTGGACTCTCTATATGCATCCCTTCAGAGCAAGAAAACGAAACGCATCTATTTGATCCAAAAAGGGATTCATCTTCTCAAGTACAATAAACGCCGGTTTGATATCCGGATCATGGTTCAGATCAATCCGCAAGGTCGATGGGAATCCACAGCATGGATCGGCAGGGTGGCCGCTCCGAGAAAAATAGTAACCAACTATCATAGCGGAGGAACGCCTACTGCCGTTGAAACATTGTTAAAGCATTATATGTCTCCTAGTGACATCAAAGCTTTTCATCAAAAATTAAACCGGCTTGGCGTGGATACCGCCCGTCAGTTCGCCAGAAAGTACCCGCGTGTGAAAGAAATTGGTCTGGATATCGCGTTGGATCGCAAATTTCATCCCTGGATTCTGGAGGTCAATACGAAGCCCGATCCATATATTTTCCGTAAACTCAAAGACAAGAGCATCGCTCGTAAAGTATACCGGTACGCTAAAGCCTACGGAGGAGTATAATAAGCTTACTGGATAGAAGAACAGCCCCGCACCTGTGTAAGGTGCGGGGCTGTTCTTCTAACTTCAAGCCAGGTTTATATCCAGGCTTTCAGATTGATCTGCTTAATAAAGTCTTCTTGACTAAGCAAATCCTTCACCGGCTCTTCTTCCTCCGAATGCAAGTCCAGTTCTTCTGCGCCGTTCATCACCCGTCTGAACAGTTCCTCATTCCGGGTAGCCAGCGCGAAGTCGATTAAGGCTTCCCGCTCAACTCGGTCCGCTTCCAATTCCAACAACACTTCTTCCATCTCCACATCCGCATCGACGACGAAATAATGTTTACTGGTTTTCGGAACCCGTACGACATAATCAAACACGTTATCTTGATTGCGTTCATAAGCAATAATATAACCATACTCGCCCAGCGGTAAGTTCTGTTCGAAATGATCATCTATAATGTAGACCTTCTGGCCTAATTTAAGCATTGGAGCAGCCCCCTTCTTCGAGCAAATCTACTATTTATACAGGGTATCTATCAATATTTAGTTATGATTCTACTAAAAAAAGCAGGCGCTGTCCAATCTAAATCAGGAGAATTTATAGCCTAACCCGCCAAGAACATAGTGCAACGTATCTTGAATAAGCTCTTCCATGTCTCCCGCGGTTTCTTCCGTAAGGATCGGACGGAAGTAAGCAGGGTTGCGATGAAACAGGACCGTACCCATCACAAAAAACAACATGTGATTCAGCGACCGGAAATGAAACAACCCCTCTTGTCTGCCTTGCTCCAACAAATCCCGCAACTTACGCCAGACGGGCATTGTATGGCCCTGAATGACGTTCATGCGAGGAGAATCCGTTGCGATTTCTCTTTGCAGAATGGCGACTAACTCCGGTTCATTGCTCCGAAACCGAATGACTTCCCGGAGAAAGAAGGTAAGGCGTTCGGGAACCGTACCTTCAAAGAGATCAAATTCAGGCAAGCGCCCTCCGGGATAAAGGGTATCGAATAAAGCGACAAACAGATTATGTTTACCTCCGAAATGGTAAGAAACGAGGGCCGGGTTAGCCTCCGCTTCTTCACAGATTTGACGGACGGTTGTAGCGTCGAACCCTTGTGCCGCGAACAGTTTTTTGGCTGCCTGAAGAATCTTGTACTTAATGTCCGGCTCTTTCAATTGCATGATATTAAGCCAATCCCGGCGAAATATCGCTTCCGGGTTGACGCTGCGGTTGCGGCGCTCTTCTTACAGCGGTTACACCGGCACCCAGTACAATGGCAACTAAACCGATGATAACTAGAGCCAAACTTGCTTCTCCCACGCTCGGACCGCCAAAAAGGATATTCATATTGCCTTCCACCGCATATGTCGCAGGCAGGTAACTGCTGAGAGAAAAGTAGAAATCGGACAAGAGTTCACGCGGAACCATGGCTCCGGACGTAACCAATTGCGCAGAAAGCATAATAATATTGAACAGCATCCCCGCCATACCGAACAGCAGAAGAAAGAGTTGAGAAACAAACATGAACACCATTACGAACAGACTTTGAAACAGCCACATCGTCAGAAATCCTTGCTCGGACTGACCTCCAAGCGCGAGGACAAGCGAACTGCCTACCAAAGCTACAACAAGCGCGGAGACCGCGTTAATGATGGTTCGCGCGCCGAATCTACGCCACTTGCCGACCTGTCCGCTGAGGGCCATAGAGGATTGTTCCATGTTCATCCCCATAATCATGGCGCCTACATAGGACGCAAGCACCATCATCATAGGCACCATTTGATTGTTCATGCCCTCTACTTTGTTATCCGTTTGAACGTTGGAAATTACACGTTCCGACAACCCGCCTGATATAGCGGAAACCTGTTCCCCCGGCATCTTGGCTTGGGTAAGGATTCCGGCAGCGCCCGCTTCAATAGCCTGTTTATTTACCGTAGCCGTAATCTGAGCGGATACGCCCGTCATAATACTCTTAATGGTCGCCGGATTGGACTCATTTAAATAATATTTCAATTCTCCGGGCTGTCCTGGTCCCGCAACCTTTGCGGAGAAATCAGCCGGAATGTGCACTACCATCTGGATCTCTCTGTTGTTTAGTTGTTCTCTGGCAGCTTCAATGGATGAGGACTTCTCCACGTGAAAAGGTAAATTCTTTTCAAGCTGCTCCTGTACCTTAGAGCCCATCTGAGTATCTTCATTAACGATGGCAATTCTTAAATTCTTCGTATTGTCTGTGACCCCGTTGTACCCCGTCATCCAAATCAAACTAAAGATCACCTGAAACATAAGCGCCGTTATGATGCCGATCTTGGTTGTCGGTCTCTTCATAAAAGCTTTAATCGCTTCTCCCATTTCCTGCACACTCCTTAAAATAATAAGATTTAAACAATCGTTTAATTTAAACGATCGTTTAAATTTTAGCAGGAGACAAACTCATCTGTCAATGAATACCTTCTTGATTCAATTGGGATTCTTTCCCTATCATCTTGGAATCGCATACATTTTCCGTAGGATTACCTCTTATATCCAACATTGTTCGGATTTTATAATTAAAGCGACTGATAAAGGGAGGAGGATCACATAATTTTTCCTGGGAAGAAGGTGAGAAAGGCAAGGAATATCAACTGAGCATTGATTTTGGCTTTCAAAAAGATGCACTTAAAACGATCCTACAAACATTTTGAGGAGGAATATAATGCGTAACAAGTTCGTAGTCTGGTCACTTGTATTCACCATGCTTATCAGTAGCTTATTCCTGTCCATCGGAACTCCAGCAACCGTTTCAGCCGCCGGCGGAACAAATCTGACATTGGGTAAAAATATAACGGCAAGCGGTCAATCCCAAACGTACGGACCAAACAACATTAAAGACAGCAATCAAGGCACTTACTGGGAAAGCACCAATAACGCCTTTCCTCAATGGATTCAAGTCGATCTGGGTACGAACACCAGCATAGACCAAGTGGTTCTGAAGCTTCCCGCAGGATGGGAAGCGCGAACCCAAACGTTAGCGGTACAAGGCAGCCAGGACGGCTCCGCCTTCACCGATATTGTCGGTTCTAAAGGCTATGTGTTCAATCCGACAGTGAATGGCAACGGCGTCACGATAAACTTTACCTCAATCAGCACACGCTTTGTCCGTCTCCAAGTAACGGGTAACACGGGCTGGCCGGCTGCACAGTTAGCCGAATTTGAAATTTACGGCACAGGCGGCACTCCGCCCACAACAGGCATGTATCAGGCAGAATCTGCCGCATTATCCGGCGGGGCCAAAGTGAATACCGATCACGTCGGCTTCTCGGGCACCGGCTTTGTAGACGGCTATTGGAGCCTGGGCGCGACAACGGCCTTTACGGTTAATGTGCCGGAGTCCGGCAGCCATGGCGTAACACTAAAGTACGCCAATGCCGGCGGGAATACAGCGTCAGTCAGCATTTACGTCAACGGCTCAAAGATTCGTCAAACCTTGCTGCCTAATCTTGCGAACTGGGATACGTGGAGCACCAAGGCCGAGACGCTGATTCTGAACGCGGGCAACAACACCGTTGCTTACAAATACGATTCCGGAGACAACGGCAACATCAACCTTGACCAAATTGTAGTCGAGCCGGTCACAACCGCCCCGAGCCCAGACCTTACCATTACGGGATTGTCATGGTCACCGTCCTCTCCGGTCGAATCCAGCTCCATTACACTGAACGCGACAGTCAAGAACAACGGATCCGCCGGTTCCGCCGCCACTACGGTTAACTTTTATCTCAATAATACGTTGGCTGGCACAGCTCCGGTAACTGCACTTGCAGCTGGCGCTTCGGCGACCGTTTCGCTGAATGCGGGAACGAAATCCGCAGGAACTTACACTGTCAGCGCAAAGGTAGATGAAAATAATACGATCGTCGAGCAGAACGACTCAAACAACAGCTACACGAACTCGTCATCGCTCAACGTCAATGCTGTTGCCAGCGCGGATTTGACAGGTACCGTTTCCTGGTCACCGGGAAATCCTGTGGCCAATAGTGCCGTAACCTTTACGGTAAACCTAAAAAACCAAGGCAACCTGTCTTCGGCAAGCGGTTCGCACGGAATTACAGTAGCTCTCAAAAATTCGACCGGCTCCACAGTTCAAACCTTGAACGGAGCCTATAACGGCACGCTGGCTGCCGGAGCATCGGTCAATGTGGTAATGCCGGGGACATGGACAGCGGTCAACGGCAGCTACACGGTAACCACAACTGTAGCGGCGGATGTAAACGAGGTAACAGCCAAGCAAGGGAATAATGTAAGCACTGCCAATTTAGCCGTTTATTCCTCCCGCGGGGCAAGTATGCCCTACAAACGGTATGACACCGAAGATGCAACACGAGGAGGAGGCGCCACAATTCAGTCCGCACCGACCTTCGATCAAGCACTGACGGCTTCGGAAGCTTCCGGGCAACGCTATATTGCGCTTCCATCAAACGGCTCCTATCTTCAATGGACGGTCAGACAAGGAGAAGGCGGCGCAGGTGTAACGATGAGGTTTACTATGCCTGACTCCGCAAGCGGAATGGGATTAAACGGGGCGCTTGACGTATACGTGAACGGCACCAAGGCCAAAACCGTATCGTTAACGTCGTATTACAGCTGGCAATATTTCAACAGTGATCATCCGGCTGATGCTCCTGGCGGCGGTCGTCCGCTCTTCAGATTCGACGAAGTACACTGGAAATTGGATACACCTCTTCAGAGCGGAGACACCATCCGTATTCAAAAGAACAATGGCGACACCCTGGAATATGGTGTGGATTTTATTGAAATCGAGCCCGTTCCTATCGCCATTGCCCGTCCGAGCAACTCCATATCCGTAGCGGATCACGGCGCTGTTCCGAATGACGGAGGGGATGATCTTGCGGCGTTTGATGCTGCTGTATTGGCAGCCGTCGCATCGAGCAAGACTCTCTATATCCCGGCAGGGACGTTCCACTTGGGCAATATGTGGAAAGTTGGTTCTGTCAGTAAAATGATAGACGACATTACGATTGTAGGGGCGGGTGTCTGGCATACAAATCTGCAGTTCACCAATGCCAGTGCGGCCTCCGGAGGCATTTCGCTGCGTGTTAAAGGTAAGCTTGATTTCAGTCATATCTATATGAATTCCAATCTACGGTCCAGGTATGATCAAAATGCGATCTATAAAGGATTTATGGATAACTTCGGATCCAAATCCAAAGTACACAACGTATGGGTTGAACACTTTGAATGCGGTTTCTGGGTAGGGGATTACGCCCATACTCCGGCTATCATAGCTAATGAATTAATTATTGAAAACAGCCGCATCCGTAATAACCTTGCCGATGGGATCAACTTCGCCCAAGGCACCAGCAATTCAAGCGTACTTAACAGCAGTGTGCGGAATAACGGTGACGACGGCCTGGCCGTATGGACCAGTAATGTCAACGGTGCGCCGGCCGGAGTGAACAACACGTTCTCCTTCAACACCATCGAAAATAACTGGCGTGCGGCAGCAATTGCATTCTTCGGAGGAAGCGGACATAAAGCTACGCATAACATGATTATTGACACGGTAGGCGGATCCGGATTCAGAATGAATACCGTGTTCCCCGGATACCACTTCCAGAACAATACGGGTATTCTCGTTTCGGATACTACCATGATTAACAGCGGTACCAGTAAAGACTTGTACAACGGAGAACGCGGGGCCATTGATCTGGAGGCTTCCAACGGTTCGATCAAGAACGTAACGTTTACGAACATCGATATCCTTAATACACAACGCAGCGCTGTCCAGTTTGGATATGGAGGCGGATTTGAGAACATCGTGTTTAACAACATTAACATTAACGGTACAGGGCTTGACGGCATTCAAACTTCCCGTTTCTCTTCCCCGCATCCAGGGGCGGCGATTTACACTTACACGGGTAACGGTGCCGCAACATTCAACAACTTAACGACCAGCAATATTGCTCATCCCAATAAATATTTCATTCAGAGCGGATTTAACTTGATTATCCAGTAAGGATTTTTATGAGGTCCAAAGAATAAAACAGGATACCTCCCCCTCATCCCCGGGGAAAGGTATCCTGTTTTTCAGAAAAATAAAAGAGCATCAGCTGCCCTAAACGCGAGGCAGCTAATGCTCCTTCTTCTGTAGTTTTCCATATATTTATCGAATGTACGGATTATTGTCTTTCTCGGACTTGATGGTCGTCCGCGGACCATGTCCGGGGTAAACCGTGACGTCGTCCGGAAGTGTAAACAGTTTCCCCCGGATGCTGTTATACAACTCGCGCTCGCTGCCGCCGGGTAAATCCGTGCGTCCGACGGACATTCGAAACAGCACATCCCCGCCAAACAAATGCTTGCCGTGCAACAAACTGCAGCTCCCCGGGGAATGACCCGGTGTATGCATAACCCGGAACGTCTCACCCAGCAACACCAGCTTCTGACCTTCATCCAAGGCATACTCGGCGGGATCTGTTGAAATGGGCGGTCCCAGGTCGGACCAGCGCAGAGAGCCGTTCAGCTCCGGATCCGTTAACCACTCCGCCTCCGCATCATGCAGATACACCGGGCAGCCTTTAAGTTTGCGGATTTCATCCACACCGGCAATATGATCCAGATGCGCGTGTGTTAAAACAATCGCTTCAATGTCGATATGTTCAATCCGCTTGATCAGCGATTTAGGGTTCATTCCCGGATCAATGATAAAACCCTTGGTTCCCTCGGAATCGGTTATGAGATATGCATTTGTTTGGAAAGGGCCTAAGGTGAATGTCTCAATTTTCAAAGTTGTCATAGTTTAGAACGAAGCCAACAAATCGCGCATCTCTTTCACAATGACGGTTTGATAGCCTGTGCCCTCTCCGTATTCCTTCATCATATCTGCGCGCGCCACAGCAATTTTCTCCTGATAGTCCGCCGCGTCACGATCGGGGTTGTGCTTCTTGAATTCATTCATAATCGCTTGCACTTTAGCAGGGCGAGGTCCCCACGTACCCAATACATATCCTCCGGTATCCGCAAAGATAACGACCGGTATCGCGCGTCCTCCGCCCGTCAGAAATTGATCCATTGTATCCAGATGATCTTCCATGATCAACACTTCTACCGGAATACCGGAGTTCTCCAAGGCCCGGAATATGACCGGTACGTTACGCACCACATCTCCGCACCATTCCGCCATGAGAATCAAACACCGTAGATCATCACGGTTATTCATAGATTCATAGAATTCACGATCGTCCTCATTAGCCCAGACGAAATTGTTGTGCCATTCTGTGAAAGCCTCTTTATTCTTCTCCATGCCCGCTATGAATTGTTGCGGGGTGATGCCTTTGCCTAATTTGTCCGCTACGGTTTTACTCATATGTAACACTCCTTATTCGGTCCATAGTCCATGCTAGATGTATTCCGTTCCATTATATCAGATCCCGTCAGGCAGCCCTAATATAAGCGGCTTAACCTTGAACACGCTTGGACTGACGCCATTTGTACAGAAAGAATACCGCCATCAAGAGAACAGCCACAATCAAGATCGGCGTAATATAAGCGCCCGCCTTCTCTTCCACATGTTCCCATTGATCCCCCAGGGTGTATCCTAAATACACAAACAAAATGGACCACGGAATGACGGCCAGTGTCGTCAGAAACGTGAACTTGCCCAAAGGCATCTTGGCAATCCCGGCCGGAACCGAAATCGCGTGACGTACGACAGGAATAAAGCGCGCTGTAAAAATAACGCCCGTCCCGTATTTCTCGAACCACGCTTCCGACATGTCAATCTGTTTCTTGTTGATGAGAATATATTTACCGAACTTTTCGAGAAACGGTCTGCCTCCGTATCGTCCAATCCAGTAAACGAAGATTTGGGCAATGACTCCGCCAATAGTCCCGAATATAACCGCGCCCAAAAATGAAACCTTCCCCTGGGCCACTAAATAACCGCCGAACGCCAATACGATTTCACTCGGAATCACTTCGATCATTAAGCCTAGCATGATTCCCCAAGCCCCAAGCGATTCTACCCATAACAGCAAGTTACTAACTAGATCATGCAGCATCCGGTTCTCCCAACTCCTCTATGTATAATCCCCACTATTCTATCATAAGCTGACAAGCCTGTGCATAGACATGTTGTATCAATGACTCCGGTAGGAGATTACAGAACGTGAATGGAGGCGTGACGATGTCTAAATTTTTTGTGGTGACCAAAAGACAGCTTCAGCTTGTGCTACTTTCCGGGATGATGGTCGTAGCCGCAACGATGTATTTAAATCTGCATAAAAGCAATGCTTTGGAGGAACCCGTAACGACCGGATCCAAGGAAGCGGAACGGACTATACATATTGTGACAGGGGAATATAAGTCCACGTCGGCTGACGGGAAAGAGATCGAAGCTTATACGTTTCACCCGGGTACGGTGTATGTGGGTAAGGGAGAAGCGGTCAACTTATCCTTCTATGGGGTCAACGGCGGCAGTCATCCCTTCATTATTGAAGGCACTAACATCAAGAGTGAAGTGAGAAAAGGCAAGGAGACCGTTGTGAGGTTCCAAACCGAACAGGAAGGCACGTACCGCATCGTCTGTCTTACCCATCCCGAATCGGGACCCAGCGCGCCGATGATCGGCTATATCATAGTGGATTAAATCACAGCCTTTCCTGGATTCGGTAGCCTACCGCCCCCTCTCTGCATAATCTATTGCAGAGAGGAGCGGGTGATGAACGATGCAGCAACATAATGAAAAGCATAAGGCCACCTTGCCGACGGCGCGGAAAATACGCAGGGCATGCAATAAAGAATTATACCGTGCGGTCAAACGGTTAAAGAAGTATATCCCGGAAGCCAAATTGGCGGAAGGTGAAGATCTTTATTTCAAAAAGGTCATGTTGAATCTGGTGTGGGTCCATGAGAACAGCAGCAATCGAAAGCTCCTTGCGGATTGGTGGGATGAGAACGTTTGCCCGGAGCTGTCCGCGCTTTGGGAAGTGGATCCCGCTCCGTTAAGCCGGGCCTTCCGGGAAGCGTTCGGCGGATAAGTTATGTAAAATAACCTCGATCGAGGCCTCCCAGGATGAGCGACCGCGTTTATAGGTTGGTTATTATGCCAATTGGATAGCGTGTTTTCGAGGACGAAAACATATACGTTCCAATGTGGTAAAGTAAAGACCGCTCCCAAAGGGGCGGTCTTGATGTGTTTTAGCCGATAATGCCGAATACTTCGACCCGAGCCGGAACCGTTCTCGTTCTGAACACGACGCCGTTCGAATCTACGGCTTGCAGCGTATAGCTAACACGTGTTAAAGCGTCAATAGTACTAAAACGCGCAACACCGTAACGATCGAACTGGGTGACTGCAACCACTTGACCGTTGCGAATCAATCTTGCTCTGAACCCGGCTGTGTCAAACGGATTTCCGTTCTGCTGCAGCCATACAATCGTTAATCTGGAAAACCGCTGACTGGCTACTTTGCTGAGGACTTTCCCCCCGGATACAACCTTGCGGAGAACTTTACCTTTGACCATCGGATCTTTCAACTTCGGTTTAACTCCTGGCATGAACTTCACTCCTTATACGCATTCTCATAAATACAGTATGCGTGCAGGAATGTCAGTGCTTGGACAGATTACCACGGCTGAGACCCGTTTATTCAGGTATCGGCAACTGAAACCGGGTTGCTGTGCGGATTGCGGCCTCTCTCGCCCGCTCTGTCAGGAAGAAGAGACGGTCATTCTTCTTCTCGGGGTCCGCTTGCCTTGCCCGGGCAGCGAATGCCTCATAGGCATCAAGAGATCGCACGGCATAATCCCGAGCAACTTCGGCTTCTCCCCTCTGTCCGGCCTGCAAAGCCGCTTCATACCAGAGCTGAATGAGTTGCTCCTGCTTTCTTTTGTCATAGGGGTCAGACTCTACTGCCGTTTGCCATTCCCCTTCCGCCGCCTCCATCTGACCTAATGCCGAATAAGCAATGCCCAACTGCCAATGCAACTCCGGATTACGGGGCTCATAGCGAAGGCCTTCTTTCAGCAACGGGATGGCTTTACGCTTAGGCAGCCGCTCCGCAAGAGCAAGCCTGTCGTCCGCAGAATAGGGATACAGACGCAACGCCGTTTGCCGCTGGTTGAGACCGGGTTCACCGCCCGCACCCCCTGACCGATTCGCAAGCGGATTGGAACTGTTCCACCATCTCACGGCTTGGGTTGGAAGGCTCTCACCCGGAACGGCGGAAATGACAAACCTGGCCGCATCCATCCGCACGGAATAGAATATTCCGGCAGAAAGGAGCAGGAGTAAAGCAAAGGTGGCTCTTTTTTGCCATGGGAATGAGAAGTGTTCTGCAGCGTTGTGGTTGCGGGGTAAGCTCAAGTTATCGGTCCCGCCTAAGGCGATCCATAGGAATGACAATATCCAGAAAAAACCGTAGGACATATCAAAATCAACGGCGCTATGCGCAAACAAGACGGCCAGCGGCGCCAGCAGCATGGAATGCCGCCTGGCCACCCGAACGGCAAACAGAAGTAACATGACTATGAACAACAGGCCCCCAACCGTCCCGGTGTCCATCCAGATATCCAGATATCCGCTGTGAACCTCAGATCCTACGTATGGGTTGCTTTGGTAGGACGTGTATAACTTCCCCCAGCTGTTGCCGCCCGAGCCTGCCCAAGGAGACTCGCTGATAATGGTCATAGCATCATTGTAAAACTGTGCGCGCGCATTCGCCGTTTCGTAATGACCGCTCACTCGTTCGGTTGTGGTAGCCGGTATGATGAAACTGAACAGCAGCATACCTAAAGCTATAACCGCGCTTGAACCGAGATAGACAACCCTGTTCATAGAAAGTCGTACAATTAAAGGGATAATCATACTTAGGATAATACTGATGACGATCAGGCTGTAAATTCCCGGAAACGACGTTGGGCCGGATTGTATAGAGGATACGATCGTAAAGTGAGCGATACCTGCCGCACATAAGACCAAGACCGATAGTAAAGCATAATTGAACTTGACGGCTTTGGCGATGCAAATCCAACCGGCCATCCATCCTATACCGATGGCGATCCAGGCTCCTCTGGATTCAGTCAGCAGGATTGCCGTGGCATATGGAACTAAAGGGATGGCTTGAAGCCAAATTCGCAAGTAGGTTGTGGACCGCGCTTGACCGGAGGATGGACTGACAATACCTCCCATTGTATACAACAGATAGGCCCCCATCACCGCCCCGAACATATTCGCATATTGAAAATAACCGGATAACCTTAAGCCTAAAGCGGATAATCGCTCGTCGGAGGCGTGCTGTACAATCTCGGGATAGTCCAATAGTCCGTAAAACCCTGACCATGCGCCGGCCAAAATAAATAAGCCGGATGCGGTCAAAATGTGATTTAACACCGCTCTATGATGTGACCGATGCTGAATATAAAGAACACATAACCACAGAAAGCAGCCATAGGCTGTCCATCTTAAAGCTTCGTGGATGGTGCCTCCGACCGATGCCGGATTCATAAAGGTTGACACGGTGTAAAATAAGGCCATGCTGAATGGAAGGAGCGCCCAACCGGAGGTTCGGATCCAAAGAAGTCTTGTGGTTATCGCATAAACGAGGCATACCGCCGCAAAGCCAAAGAGGACCCACTGCAACGTATAGAAATCTTTATCGAAAAAAAGGCCGCGGCGAAAGGCCGATAACATGCAAACTAAACCTATCAAGAGAGCTAACCAGGATGATTTCATCGTTTCGTTCCCCGCTTCCTTCTAGTCACTTCATAGTATCAGGAAAATGCAGGGAATTCTATTCCAAAGGGGGTTTAGAGATGGAACGCGCATTTTATGAGCGGCATACGGTTACCGTGGCCCAAGATCTCATCGGCTGCCTACTGATTCGCAGAGGCTTCTCAGGGCTTGAGGACATCGTGGTCCGCATTACGGAGACGGAAGCGTACCGGGGAGCGGACGACCCGGCAAGCCATGCTCACCGCGGCGTGACGCCGAGGAACCGCCTGATGTTCGGACAAGCCGGGCATCTGTACGTGTACCTCTCGTACGGGATGCACTATTGCATGAACATCGTGACCGAGGGCGAAGGCGAGCCCGGCGCCGTGCTGCTGCGCGGAGCGGAAGTCGTCCAGGGGCTGGAGCTCGTCCGAGCGAACCGCCCCGGCGTGCGGGACGCGCAGCTGCTGAACGGTCCGGGCAAGCTCACGAAGGGGCTTGCCCTGGATCTCGCATACAACGGGTACGATGTATGCGGTGGTTTCGGCGGCGGCGAGCTCGAGCTGCTCCCGCCGCCGACAGGGATGCGACCCCTTCCCCTGAAGGAAACCGGTCGCATCGGGATCTCCAAAGGCCAGGCTATGCCCTGGCGCTTTGTCGAGGGTTGAGGGAGGCGGCTTGGGGGAACCGGCGCCGCCCGAAACAGGAAAGACCGGCTAATCGCCGGCCGGTCTGTTCCCTATTCCTCTGCTGCTTTCGAGGCATCATCTTTCTTCTTCGAGAAATAAGTCACGGTCTGTGTCTTGACGATAAAGGCACGGATGGCACTCGTCTGCTCCGAGGTTAAAGATAACATGCGCACCCCGTAATAATGACCTTGGCCGATAAATTCACAGCGGATGATTTCGACTCTGCAGGTCAGCGGGAAGCCGATATCCACTCGGACACTCATCTGGGAGCCAACGGGAATCGGCTCATAAGCGTAAACCGCCAGCCCCATCCCGCTCAAGCTGATATTCTTCAGACTTAAAGCAATCGGCTCATTGTCGGGATTGTCTTTCGATGCGTGATCCCTTAACAAGATACCCTTGCAATCTACTTGTACACGTGTGGTTTCACGTTGTTCCTTGAATTTCTTCCGGTTGTCCGGCGGGTTCAGCACCATGATCGCCCCTCGGTCTTTAGCTACAACCATGGTATGAAACACATAAATCCCTGCTTTCGAATATACGGTCAACTTCACAGGTTTCCCGAGATCAAACAGCTTATATTCCGCGATTTCAACCTCAATAACGTCCCCTTCGGCATAGGTGAGGATCCCGGTGGATACGAAATCTTCTTTCTCCACAACGGTCTTGCACTGCAATAAGACGGAAGCGGCAATACTCGTCTGGTAGTTCATCTTCTTAGCTAAGTTGCTGTTCGTATACATCTCTCCACACCGCCTTGTTCTCCAAATTTGTACATTTTTCGGCAACAAAAAAGACCGCATCCTCCAACAGACACAGCCTTTAGGCTTGTAGGAAAGGATTTTCGGTAGCCAGGCTGCCATCGTTACAACTCGCGTTGTAACCTTAGACCCTAAGCTTTGCGTCCTTACTTTTCAATAAGTTTGCCGTTATCGAATACTTAAGCACTATGTTATTAAACGATATCATACCGTATTTTGACAATTTTCGCAATAGACCGCTGCTCGCATTTAGTTCTAATGTACTATGCTTTAACAAAATATTAAAATAAGCAAAGAATCCCCTTAACATTCGGATGCTACTATGAACACATAGCTTGTTTGCATAAGAGGAGGCTTACCGTGGAAGTGGTGACGATCAGCCAAGCGCGGAGAAATGATTTCCAGGAAATGATTCAGCTTGCGGATCTAACTTTGCCGGACCGCATGAATCAGCATGAGCTCAAAAAATATTTCGAGTTGTTTCCCGATCTGATTTTTAAAGCAACCCATCAAGGACAATTAATCGGCTTCTGTTGCGCCGGCATTGATATGTATCATACAACGGGCTGGCTTCTTTTTAGTAATGTGCACTCGGAATTTCAAGGTAAGGGCATCGGCAAGCGTTTCATTGAGGCGCGACTGGAAGCTCTCCGGAAATTCGAACGTCTCCAATCCGTACAAGTAACGGTCAGCGACGGAAACATCCCTTCGATTCGCGCCCTCTCGGCGCATGGATTTCGGCATCGCAACACCGAAGCGGACTACTACGGTACCGGCAAGCACCGCAGTATTTATGAGCTCTCCTTGTGCTCCTGGGATTTCCAACCCCGGTTCGCTTATCCCATGCCCCTGGTTGATATGAAGTAGTGGGGCAATTCTGCTGATCTGTTCCAGTTGTGGTAAAATACTCTTATTCTAGTTGATTCCGAGGAGTGTTGTACCTTTGAAAAGTTTGTATTCACCGGAGCGCATCAAAACTACACATCACCTTCTACGTACACATACGATTACAACGGTATTGAACGAATTCGATCAAGAAATCATGAAGCTGTCACCGGATAAACGCCGGGAGAAATACGCCAAAATGACCGAAAGCGTCTTCCGTTTCTTTCGCGGAAGCGCTTATTTGTTTTATTTTGACGTGACGCGGATTCCCTTCACCTTTCATACTCCGGACGACCGGCCGACCTGGATTCAGGGGGATCTCCACTTTGAGAATTTTGGCGCTTTCCTGGACGAAGACCGCGAAATTGTTTATGACGTCAATGATTTTGACGAAGGATACCTCGGTTCCTATCTGTATGACGTGTTGCGTATGTCCGTCAGTATTGTGCTGGTTGCGGAGCTGCGGGGGTTTGATCCCGAGGATTGCCGGGAAGCCGTCGAAACGTATCTCAAGTCTTATTATAAGCAGATTCGACGCTTTGCCGAGGGCAAAGAAGATCCTACTCGCATTCGCTACACGGAAGATGAGACAACGGGCGTTATCCGTAAGCTGTTGAAGAAGTTGAATAAGCGCAGCGTTACCCACCTGCTGGACGGGGTTACGGATGTTGCCGACAATCACCGCCGCTTCAAGAGCACATCCGAGCTGGAGTCGGTGGGAGAGGACCAGCGGGCTTTGTTAACCTCCGCATGGACGGAATATTATTCTTCTTTAGATGCACAGTTGAAAAAAGAGGAAGGCTTCTACGGCATCAAGGATGTTGTCGTGAAGCATGCTTCGGGAACCGCTTCAATCGGCCTCGATCGCTACTATATGCTGATTGAGGGCGGACGTGAACACGGAGCGCTGGACGACCTCGTGCTGGAGGCGAAGGAAGTGCGCGCCCCTGTTCCGGCTTACTTCCTGCCGCACAACGATCAGTTCTGGACACTCTTCCCTCATCAAGGCAAACGTGTCATCATGACCCAGCGGGCCATGCATCATAAAGCCGATCCTTTTCTTGGCCATTTCACACTTGGCGGCGATCATTATTATGTCCGGGAACGGTCGCCTTATAAGAAACGGGTAAAGCTCGAGGCGATTGAGACGATGGATGATTTGACGACCATGGTAAAGACAATGGGCCAAATTACGGCAAAGATGCATGCCCGCGCGGATCGGGATACGGAGCATACCCTGATGCCTTACCATAGCGAGGAAGAAATTGTCCGTGCAATCGGTAAGGATGATGAAGCATTCGTCAGTCAGCTTTCATTCGCCGCGCTTACTTATGCAAAGCAGGTGCACAGCGATTATGAGATATTCTGCAAATGGACAGCGACTTCTGATCCAACCTGAACGCGATCTGTTAGCCAAAACTGCGAAGGCCGCCCCTGACGGGACGGCCTTTCTTCATTGTTGATTCATTGTTGATTCATTCTTGACGCAGATAACGCTTATCCTTCAGAAAGAGCTTCCAGAACAGGTAAAACGCCGGACCCAGAATCAGTAAGCCCACGATGTAAGCTATTAGTAGCGCTCGGAATGTGGCAGGATCCGTAAATCCTTCCTCCACGGTCAGGTAAGGCTGAATAATGAAGGGCATATGCGAAAGTCCGTAACCAATGCTGGCGAACGCGTACTGAATGATAATCGCGGTGAAGGCCACTCGCGGAACCCCCGGGGTCCCGTCCCCTTGCCTCCAGAGCAAAGCGCTGTAGCCAAATATGAACGCGAGCACCGAGAAGATGAACCACAAGAAATTCTCTTCAATACCATCCCTGATCCATTGCGCCTCGGGAACGAACGTGAACGTTGTAATCACCGCGAAGAACAGGGTGAAGGGTCCCAGCCACAATGCGGCTTTCCGATACAGTAAATACGCGCTGCGATCTCCGGACTCGCTTGAATAGTCTGAAAGAAACAGGGAGGCTAGAAACAGTTCCGTTGTCAGTCCGAAGCCCAAATGAGCCCACAGGGTTACGGAGCCTAGCAAACGACCGAAATGAAGCTCCGGAACACCTTCGGGGTTTATATCAATAAATCCACCGAGGGAAATCGGCAGAATACTCAGGAGCAACCCCGGAATGAGCAAACCGGTAACACCGGAGACAATGTTCAGTTCTTTGCCGTATTTACGCGAGGAGTATGCGTAAACCATAAACGTGCTGCGAATCAGCAATAGCAACAACACCAGGGAGACGGGCACCAGTAAGGCGGTTCCCAACATGGCGATCGCGGTGGGAAAGAAGCCGACCAGCGCGATCACCACCATGACCAGAAACGTATTCGTTACTTCCCAGGTCGGGGACAGAAATCGGTTTGCCAGAGCCCCTGCGTTACTCCCCTCGCGGTTCCCAAACAGCATGCCCCAAAAGCCCGCCCCGAAGTCCACCGAACCGAGGATGGAATAAACAAACACGATAACCCATACCAGCAGAATCGCTATCGTAGACTCAGCCATTCGTGTTCACCCCTTCATCCTCCAGAATCGGCGTATCCGGCGTAAGGTCTTTGGACACCGGATGACGCTTGAAGTAAAATCGAAGCACGAAGGCGGTAAGAAACAGCAGTACCACATAGATCCCGATGAACATGAAGAACAAAGTGGGCAAATTATCGGATTTCGTTGCCGCATCCTTCGTTAACTGCATGTGATAGATCGTCCATGGCTGTCGGCCGGTACAACTGAAAATCCAACCGGTTTCGATCCCGATCATGGATAAAGCGCCGCTGCTGACCAGAACCCAGAGCATCCAACGCGGCAGTGACTTCTTCAGAACATACCGCCAGGCTAGTACACCGAAAGCTAGAACGATCAGAAACCCTCCGATGACCACCATGATGTTAAACAGGGTGTGGATATATAGCGGCGGCCAGAGCTCCTGAGGATATTCGTTCAGTCCCTTCACGACCGTATCAAAACTGTTACCGGCAAGAAAGCTGAGCGCCCAGGGAATTTCAATGCCTCCCTCGACCTCCCCGGTTTCCGGATTCGCCACCCCGAAGACCGCAAGCGGCGCGTGGCTCGTTGTCTCGAAGAGGCCTTCGGCCGCCGCGAGCTTCTCAGGCTGATACTTATGCAGCATCTGTGCCGTAGCGTGACCGTTGATGGCCGTAAATAAGGACAAGGTGCCTCCCACCACCAATGCCAGCATTAAGCTGCGATGATGGTAAGCTCTCTCTTCCTTGGTGGATCCTCTCTTCAACAACTTGTATGCCGCCAGGGACACAATAACAAATGCGCCAGTCATATAAGCGGAGGACAGCACATGGAGAGCGGTGGAGTACAAGCTGGGGCTGAAGATCGCCGCAATGGGATCGACGTTCGTCACTTCTCCGTTGACCAAGTCAAACCCTCGGGGGGTATTCATCCATGCATGAGCATCCGTAATGAGTACCGCCGACGCGCTCGCGCCGAGGGCAACGAAAAAGACGCTGATAATCCGTAAGGTCGGAGTCAGCCGATCCGCGGCATAGATATAGATAGACATAAATAGTGCTTCCAGCATAAAGGCCCATATTTCAACCTGAAACGGAACGGCAATCACTTTGCCGACAATCTCCATAAAACCCGGAAACAACAAAGAAAGCATTACGCCCACAATCGTTCCCGACGGAATGGCTACACCTAAAATAATGGCGAAGCCTTTCGTCCATCGTTTGGCCAAGATCGCGTAATGCTTATTCTTCTTTGTGTGATAGAGTATTTCCGCAAAAACAACCATGAACGGAATCCCGACTCCCAGCGTCGCAAAAATAATATGAAACGCCATTGAGGATCCGAACAAAGCGCGTGCCAGAACTACGTTGTCCATGCTAAACGCTTCCCTTCAATTACGATAATGGAACATACAATGTTTTCCATCGTAATATGAGCGAAAAGGGAAGATAATATGCATCATTTTTCCAAATTATCGGTTTCCAGCAATAATGGAAGTTCAATAATGGTTTCGGTACCATTGCCAAACTGGCTGTCAACCCGGATGGTTCCGCCCATAGCTTCGATAATGCTGTACACGACCATCATTCCGAGCCCCGTCCCTTTCTCCTTACTGGAGAAATAAGGTTTCCCCAACCTTCCGAGCTGCTCTGGCTTCATGCCGATTCCCGTATCCCTGATTTGCACTCTTGCCTGATTGCCGTATTCCGCGCAAGCCACGATAATGGTTCCCCCGCTTGGCATGGCTTCTATGCTGTTCTTTACGATATTGATCAGTGATTGATGCAGCTTCTGACGGTCGCCGCGGATCCAAATCTCTTGATTCATTTGATTCTCAAAATAAACTTCCTGCATCATGGCATATGGAGACATTACATCCGTCACATATTGCAGCTCTTTGCATACATCCAGATTCTCAACATTCTCCATCTGCGGTTTGGCAAAGGACAAGTAGTCGGACAAGATATCTTGTGCGCGGTTCAGCTCGAGCAAAGCCAGTTTCGTAAATTCCTTCTTCTTCTCATCGGAATACTTATGGTTCTGAAGCAATTGAATGAACCCTCGTGTGACGGTGAGCGGATTCCGGACCTCATGCGCAACCGAAGCCGCCAATTCCCCTACCACCTTCATCTTCTCAGCTTGTCTTACCTCTTCCACTAAAGCAGAACGGTTCTGGATCGTCTCCACCAAGGAAACCATGAGCATAATACCCGCGGTTTCAAACAACAACAGGATGACCGCGTATAAGACGCGCTCCGAAAGGACAGGCAAGAACGCAATGCCTATAACGTACCATAGAAACATGAATACAACGGATAAGGAACCCGATAACCAAATGCGATTTTTGGAGACCAGGGTCCTGAACTTTGGAATGAAAAATACAAGGACCAGAAAGATAATAGCCGATGACAGAACGGAAGGCAGCACGCCGCCGCCGCCTAACATCCATCGGTAGCCGCTAACGAAGAGAAATAATATAAACGAAACAACAGGTCCGCCGTATAAAGAACCTACAATATAGGGAATTTGTCTAAGGTCGAATTGATGCCCTTCCGCGACTTCAACGGAGGTATGTAATGCAAGAACTATGCCCGCCATGGAAACCATGGTAATGAATGACTCATTGATTTTGAACTTCTTATGCGGGTTGTCCGAATAGAACAAATGGTATAGAAATACCGGTAACAATAGCAATAGTACTGCGAATATCATGTCTTTCAGCGCCTCGATAAACAAACCATTCACCATCTAACTCTAGGAATTTACTGTACTAAATGTCTCCTATTTTGAAATTTTTGACAAGTGTTTTTTTCCAATTCATAATATGCCTATACTGAGAAGGGATGAGAGTAAGCAACATCCAATAGATTGAGGAGGGATTCTATGTGCGGACGCTTCACTTTGGCGAAAGAGGAAGATGAACTGTTGGAACGATTCGACGCCATCGGTTTATCCTTTCCGTATGTTCCCAGGTACAATATCGCACCGCGGCAATGGGTAACCGCCGTGCTTCGCAAAGATGGAGTCAACCGAATCGGACAGCTTCAGTGGGGGCTTCTGCCGCCTTGGGCTAAAGATGAAAGAATGGCGTCTCAGCTGTTGAACGCCAAGGCGGAAACCATCCGCGAGAAGCCTTCTTTCCGTAAAGCTTACCTTAGTAAGCGCTGCCTCATTCCTGCAGACGGCTTCTATGAGTGGAAGCTCACCCCGCGGGGAAAGCAACCCATGCGGATCCAGCTGAAGGATCGGGGAATTTTCTCTATGGCCGGACTCTATGAATTCTGGAAAGACCCGAATATGCCCGATAGACAAGCCATTGCTACTTGTACCGTAATTACGACCACGCCTAACCGTCTTATGGAAGGGATTCATGACCGCATGCCTGTCATTCTAAGCCGGGAAGATGAACACCGCTGGCTGGACCGTCATGAGGATCCAGACCTACTGTATCAGCTTCTGCGTCCCTATCCGGCAGAAGACATGATAGCGTATCCCGTTTCCAAGCTTGTAGGGAATGTGAAGAATGAGTTACCTGAATGCATAGATGAAATGTCTCATGAATATGGGGATGTGGATGAGGAGCCTACCCTATTCTAGTGAAACCGGGTATGTCCGCTGAATGGCAATAACAATATGTTTAGCCATCGTGACTACGAAGTGAAGCGATGTATTTTGCAGAATCCAATATTTCTTGGGACCGTCGGCGTTCACGATGGCCGCAATACTGAAATCACCGACATGAGGTAATTGTTTGCCCACGGATTCGCCCGGTACCAGCGGTTGGTTCGCTACCTGGAAAAACCCGACGGATGTCAATCGGCCGAGACATGCGTCAATCGCGATAACGGTTGCCCCTTTCGGAATTTGTTGTAACCGCGCAGCCAAATTGCTCGCGTCACAAGGAGCATCCAGCGTTCCGATCACTTGGGTGTATCCGGCCTCTTTCAGAAAAGTCCCGGTTAACGGGCCCAAGGAGTCTCCCGTGGACCGGTCCGTTCCGATACAAACAAAGTATAAATCCTCTAATGACGGACAGAACACTTTGACATTGCTAAAAAAGGTGGGAAGCTGCTCTCCGGAAATTTTGGCTCTGAACGAATAAGATTGTTCTGACATTATTCGGGTAGGCTCCTTTCGACCGTAGAGGGTTGTTACCTTATTTATGTTACAATAGAGCGTATTGAGTACTTCGCGTCCCGCGTCATTAAACTAGAAAGGGTGAGCCCCATGGATTTGTCCCACGCCTCGATTACGAATATCGCTTACATGCTGGATGAAATTAAAGGTAAATTAAAAATGGCCTCTGCCGCCGCCATTAAACCGGAGCATTTTGATGAGAATCAATATGAAGATATTAAGGACATTTACGAAATTATAAACAGTAAGGCTAATTTCAGTATCAGTGAGATTGAACAACTGGTTTCGGAATTAGGCAAGTTGCGCAAGATCGTCTAGTTTCTTGTCACAAATAACCATCGTTCAAGTAACGATGGTTATTTGCTTATCAGGGCGTCAGAGGCAGCTCAATGTCGACCGTTGTCCCTTCGCTCACTACGCTGTGAATACGCAGCCGACCTCCGTGAGACTCAATAATTTTGTAACAAACCATAAGCCCTAGACCTGTCCCCTTCTCCTTCGTTGTATAGAATGGCTCGCCCAACTGGGGCATTCGCTCTTCCGGAATCCCTTCCCCTTGATCGACGATCCGGATGCGGATCTTGTCTTCCGGCCGCTTGCTGAAATCAATACGCACAATTCCGCCTCTGGGCATAGATTCGACGGCATTCTTCAAGATGTTAATATAAACCTGTTTCATCTGATTTTCGTCACACATCACATACAGCTCATCTGTAGTTGTTGCAATAATAAATTGGACATTGTACAGGGCAGCCTGAGAGCTTAACAGTGAGATGACCTGGTCCATAATATCCACGGCGTGATTTCTTAAATATTGAATGCTTCCCTGAGGTTTGGCCACCAACATAAATTCACTCACGATATAGTTAATTCGATCTAATTCGGAAGACATAATATCAAGGTAATCCCTGAATTCGTGACTGCGGGATTTGAGTAAGTGAACAAAACCCTTCAAGGATGTGAGCGGATTTCTGATTTCGTGCGCCACCCCGGCCGCCAGTTGTCCCACAACGGAGAGACGATCAGACTTACGCAGCATTTCCTCTGTCTTGTTGCGTTCCGTGACATCCATGATCGTACCTATTATCGCGGGACGACCGTTAAACATCGTAAAGCTTCCATTTCCCTCCAACTCGGCGATGGAACCGTCCTTACGATATAATCTGTAAACGTAGGAGACACTCTTACGCTCTCCCGATAAACCGATTCTTAAATTTTCTCGAAATAAAGCCAAGTCCTCAGGCACGATGAAATGCTCTACGGGATGTTGCTTTAATTCTTCCGAGGTGTAGTTCAGAAATTCACAAAAACGAGGATTGATATAGAGAAAGTGATCGTCCTGGCACAGATATACGCCTACCATCGCTTCTTCTACAAGTACGCGGTATTTCGCTTCCGCTTCCGCCAAGGCAAGCTCCGCGTGTTTCCTTTTTGTAATATCACGTGAAACGACCGATAAGTACACTTTACCTTGAACCTCGTCGTTTACCGGCACGGAATGGCATTCCAGCACGATCTGGGTCCCGTCGGGACGAATGTAGTTCAATTCAAGCGTTGTAGACATGTGATTCTTATTAGACAGTACCTCAAGCTTCTTCCGTTCGCTCTCCTCAACCCATTCCTCTGCTTTGGTACCTAACATTGCCTCAGGAGGATAACCTAAAATTTGGGAAGAAGACGGAGACATAAATTGAATCGTGTGTTTTTCGTCGAGCAGACAAATCAAATCCGTCATATTCTCAGCTATAAGTTTGTATTGCTGTTGCCCTTCACGCAGTAAATGCTCCATGTCTTTATAAGCCGTTATGTCCCTAAACACACCGGAATAAGCGGAGACATTCCCCTCTCCGTCCGATATCGGGGAAGTCTGCATGTCGAGCACTACAGGTTCACCGCCTGCGCGGACATGATTAATTTCCATGTTAAAACGATGTTTGCCATTGCAAATGTTAATCATGATGTGTTCCAGCGTGCTTCGGTTCAGATAATTCGGAAGTTCTTGCAGATTCCTGCCTACATACCCTCCTTGTTCTACAGGAAACAAGTTTCGGAATGCGTCATTCGTACGGATAATCTCCCCCTGTAATCCTGACACGACTATACTGTCCGATGAGTGGTTGACAAAGGATTCAATCAGTTCTTGAGCCTTCCGCAGCTCTAAATCCGCTTTAATCTGTTCCGAAATATTTTTAAATATCCCGAATACGCCAGCAACCCTTCCACTGACGAACATCGGCACCAACTTCGTTGATACATCTATGGAGTACCCATCCTTATGCCTCATTTTCATATCAAAAGCATGCGGTTCTCCCCCGAGCGCCTCTCTGAAATAATAAGATGCTTTCTCGAGATCTTCATGGGGTATGATTTCAGTGAAGTTGGCGCATTTGTTGATCTCTTGCTTTGTATAGCTCAAAATCTGTTCAGCGGCGGGATTCGAGGCAAGAACGTTACCCGTTTTATTGAGAACAAGTATTCCGTCGGGATTATGTTGCAGCAGAGATTGATACCACTGGGATATAACCGTCGCTTTTTCAAGCCCGGCTGTTTTGTGGAGTCGAGCTATACGATGCGTTGAACTGCTTTTACGCCTTCTCATCTTGTTGCACTCCCGTATATCATAGTTAGTATCAAATTTCGACTCCCTTCACGATAATCCTCTATTTCCAGTCAAAAGTGACTCATTTCCTCATGGAATCATTCATATGCCTACAGGAAATCATTACATCGTGCTATACTGATTCAAGTTAACAGCAGTATGGTAATATACTAAACGTGTGTTTACTACCAGAAGGAGGTCCTAAATCATGCGCACTCCTTTACAGGAACGCTCGTCCCAAGGCGCCGGCAAACACATTCCGGAACTTTATATTTTTCGCGCAATGGCTTTATTCGCCGTATTGATCATTCACGGAACCAATATCTCCGTAGCCCGATTGGACCCCCAGTCCTCGGTATATGGAGTTTATTTATTCGCTAATATTTTTTCATCTTTTGCCGTGCCCGCTTTTATTTGCGTGAGCGGTTTCGTGCTGTTTTACAGTTACTATAAGAAGCCATTAACTCGCACAGTCATTACTACTTTCTATAAAAAGCGAACAAAATATATTCTTGTGCCTTATCTGATTTTTTCTGTACTTTATTTCGTCATTAAATCCTTATTGAATCCACATGCGGACGTGCAAACCGCAGCCCTGAAATTTGTATATCAAATGCTCACAGGCGGAGCGCATGAACACTTGTATTACATGTTTCTGATGATTCAATTGTATTTTCTGTTTCCGTTGCTTCTCTGGTTGATGCAGAAGGGGGTTGCGCGCTCCGCAATTCTGTTCGGTTTGGCGGTGCAGTGGGGGTATATTTATGTGAACAGAGAAGTCATCCAATATATGACCGACTTACCGGGGGTATTCCATAAGAGCGGGAGTATTCTGTTTTCATATTTTGCCTACCTCATGTTGGGGGCATATCTTGGGATGTTTTATTCCGAGGTACAAAAATGGCTGAAGCGTCCTTGGAACAATATTCGTCGGGGTCTCGCCAGCGGTATTCTATGGTTCGTATGGTTTGCTCTGGGCAGCTTCTATGTTTATATGCACTACTTGCTTAGAACAGGGGCTACTCCCTACCACGCCAACCAATATAGTATTGTCTGGTGCGGTTTTTGCCTGGCCAGCAGTGTGGTGTTGTTGCAAGCTTCGTTCGTGATCTACCGTAACCTGGCGCCGAAAGCCGTGAATACGCTGATTCGGATCGGAATCGCATCGTTTGGAATCTATTTGATTCATCCGTTGGTCCTTCTATTCTACCGCATGCTATCGCTAGGCAACACGCCGCTGGAATTCCATGTATTTCAGTTCACAGGATTCGTACTCTCTCTGATGGTTTCATGGTTAGTTACAGAGGTTATATTGCGCTTCTTGCCTTGGTCCTGGATGCTCGTAGGTTCGGTCCCAAGAGATCCGGGTTACCTGTCTCACCGTCACAAAACAGCGGTTTCCGCTGACAAGCCCGTTTCATTCTAATGAATATGTATTAAGTAATTTCATACTCTGCTAACAATGAACTGAATCGAGGCTAAAACCTCTTATGTATCCTAATACTACAGATCAAGGAGGCGAATGATGTTGCGTACTTCAGCAATGATTTCTTATAAGAACAAACAAATCACAGTCCACAGTGCTCTTGGCAGCGCTGCTAACTTAAATTTACTCTACACGAAATTGGATGAGATGCAGTATGATTTTGACTTTCGCAAAAAGTTAAAAAAGATTTCGTTTATTGAAATGGTCGGTGACGTGGCGATCTTTAAGTACACGGATGGAACCAAGCTTTACCTGGAAGTTTCATAAACAATTTAATATCCCAAAAAAACGAATACCCCTAGTGGGTATTCGTTTTTTTGGGTGTTTGGTTAATCGAGCGCTTTACACGGTTCGCAGAAATTCCTTTACAACCGCGGCCAATTGTCTCGGCGTCTCCAGCATACTCATATGACCGGCGCTTTCCAGCCGTGCTTGGGTAATATGATTACCTGTGGAAGAGAACGTCTTTTCCGGCGGAATGACCCCGTCTTCCCCTCCGGCAACAAGCAAGACGCGTAAATTCGTATCGGCGATCACCGCTGTTCGATCCGGACGGTCACGCATGCCTTCAGCCGCCGCGGCTGCCGCATGGGGTTCTGTGCCTAGGCCGATATTCTTCACGGTATCCACCGCATCCAATCCGGATTGTCGATGAGAAGGAGCAAAAAGCTTCGGTGCCAACCCGTCCATAAATACTTCCAGGCCTTGCTCACGAATGGTGGAAATGGCCTTGCCTCTGCCGGCTTTCCCCTCAGGCGTATCCGGATAACCCGTGGAATGAATCAAACCGAAACTCTTTAACGAATCGGAATGGGTTTCAGCAAAGGCCAAAGTAATATAACCGCCCAAGGAATGCCCTAATAAATGAACCTTATTTAGTTCAAGCTCCTCCAGCAGTAACCGGATATCCTCAGCCATAATTTCCATCGAATAAGCCCCTTGAGGTGCAGAGGAATTTCCATGACCCCTTAAATCCGGAGCGATTACCCTGTAATCTTCACTAATCATAGGAATGAACTTTTCCCAATATGCCGAGCTGCCGCAGTACCCGTGTAACAATACGACCGGGGCTTGCTCCGCAGTTGCCGAACCCTCATCCAGATAACTCATTTCCAAGCCATTGCTTAGCTTAATCTTATGCTGTGCCATATTCATAGTCCTCCCCGATTCATCGAATTAACATCGTCCACATTCACATTCTACTACCATTACCCCAATTCTCGATTTCTATATCAAAAGCATAAGCATATTATCCAATGTGATTGAGAATTCGAGTTATTAAGGTGAAAGACGACAAATTTCCCGGGAAATTTGTCGTCTCTTGTACTCTATTTGCTTGCCAGTGCGTAACTAGCAATAAACTCCATAAACGGTATGCCGTACTTATTAAACTTGGCTTCCCCTACACCCTTAATTCGCATCATGGATTGTTCATCCGTCGGCATTTGTTCGGCCATTTCCCGTAATGCGGTATCCTGAAAAATAATAAAAGGAGGTACCTTGGCCTTTTCGGACATTTCCTTACGTAACCGACGCAGCTCTTCAAACAGCTCACGATTCGGTTCCGCGTGCTGAGCGGAAGTCACCTTCACCGCTCTGCGGCTAACCTGCTCCCGTCCGGCAAGCACTTCAGCGGCGCGTTGTGTCAGCTTGACGACCGGATATTGCCCGCCATCCATAATCAGATAGCCTTCGGCTGCTAAATAGTTAATCATGGCTGAAATCTCTTTCTCCGGTAATCTGCTGAATAAACCGTAAGTCGGCAACTCATCAAACCGAAGTTCAAGTATCCGTTTATCCCTGGAGCCCTTTAGTACCTTCGCCACCAACGATACGCCAAACCGTTCCCGCATCCGTCGTATACATGAGAAGATTTTCTGAGCCTCTTCGGTCATGTCCGTCATCTTGGTCTCGTCGGTACAATTGCTGCACTTGCTGCATGTGTCATCATTCTCTTCCCCGAAATAACGAACGATATAATTCTGCAGGCATCTGCCTGTATGGCAATAATCCACCATAGATTTAAGCTTCTTATACTCCATAGCCTTTCGTTCATCCGAAAGCTCACCCTGCTCAATCAAGAACTTCTGCAGCTGCGTATCTTGTGACGAGTACAGCAGGATGCATTCACTTTCTTCCCCGTCTCGACCTGCGCGGCCCGCTTCCTGATAATAGGCTTCCATGTTCTTAGGCATATTATGATGAATAACGAATCTCACGTTGGATTTATCAATCCCCATACCAAACGCATTGGTGGCCACCATGACCCGAATATCATCAAACAGGAAGCGCTCTTGCATCGCGCATCGCTCCGATTCATCAAGACCAGCGTGATATTTACCGGCTGAAATCCCTTTACGGTTCAGAAAGGTGTGAAGGTCATCCACCTCTTTACGGGTTGCCGCATAAATAATTCCTGATGCCTCAGGATGTTCGCTTAAATATCGGGTAATGAAGTCCCGACGGTCCGCTCCTTTAATAACGGAGAAGGATAAGTTTTCGCGACTGAAACCATTAACAAAGACGTTATGATCTTTCAGCGATAATGCCTCAGCGATGTCCTGAATAACCTCCGGTGTAGCCGTAGCCGTAAACGCGGCCACCACCGGCCGCTCTTCAAACTTGCGAATGAAAGATACGATGTTCAGATAACTTGGTCTGAAATCATGGCCCCACTGAGAGATACAATGCGCTTCATCAATAGCGATAAGGGGAACATACATCGATTCCATCAAATAACTAAAGCTGCCTGTATCCAGCCTCTCCGGGGCGATATAAAGCAATTTGTAGGCTCCGTTCGCAGCCTTGCGAAGTCGATCATTCGTTTCGGCGCTGCTCAAGGAGCTGTTAATATACGCAGACGGAATGCCCATACTCTCCAGCGCGTCCACTTGATCCTTCATCAGTGAAATTAAGGGAGAGATGACTAACGTGGTTCCTTCTGATAATAATGCGGGAATCTGGTAACAGATGGATTTCCCGCCTCCGGTAGGCAACACGCCCAGTGTATCTTGTTTCCGTATCAAGTTTTCTATAATCGGTTCCTGCCCCTTACGAAAGGAAGGATATCCGTAAAATCGTTGTAGCAGCCTGACGGCTCCTTGCAGCATGTTCTTCACCTCTGTACGCGGACCGTGTCCATCTATAAATCTACGAATTGTATACTTTAATAGTACCATTCCAACGGGTTGAAGTCACGGCATCGAAGCGCGTCCCTCTTATGTATGTTTTGGGATTCAAAGGAAACATTAAAGGGGTTCATTCAGGAGGTGCTAATATTGGTTGATAATGTGGATACACCCGAGGAGCAACCTGTCCTCACGCCGACTCCAATCTATAGATGCAAAGATCCGGCTTGCAAAGCTTGGGTCAGGGAAGAGTATCTTCCCGCCGACCAGAAGTGTCCGATGTGCAAAGGACCGATGTCCAGAAGTATGAAGCATTTGCCTGCGTTGACAAAGGGGAAGAAAAAGCGCGCAGGGAAGGGAAAAGGCTAATGCGGTTCGCTAGCGCAGGCGCACGGATGCGAAGGTTCCAATCGCAGGAAAAAAACCGCCAATTGGCGGTTTTCTTAGCAACATTTATTTCTTTGCTAGATATTTACGAATATCGAAGGCTACCGCGGCGACAATGATCAAACCTTTGATGATCAACTGCCAGTAAGGGCTGACACCGATGAACGTTAGTCCGAAGTTGATAACACCGAAGATCATAACCCCCGCCACAACTCCCGGAACGGTTCCGATTCCGCCAGCCGTGGAGACGCCGCCGACTACGCAAGCGGCAATCGCATCCAGCTCATACATGTTACCGTAATTGTTCGTAGCTCCGCCGGTTCTGGCGGCTTCCAACACGCCCGCCAGACCATATAACGCGCCGGCAATGGAGTAAATGTAAATCAGGTTCCGGCTTACGTTGATTCCGGATACGGTAGCGGCTTGCTCATTTCCGCCAATGGCATACATGTTCTTGCCTAAGCGAGTTTTGTTGAAGATAACCCATACGATCAGGGCCACGACAATCGCGATGATGACAACATAAGGAATGGAATAAGGTCCATTGGGACCAAAAAACCCTGTCCCTAAGTTGGTAAAGTCGCCCCTCAAGCTTCCGATGGGCTGCGAGTTATTCGGCTCCATGTCGAAGTACAAGGAGTTGGCTCCGTAAACGATAACCATCGTACCCAAGGTAGCGATAAACGGCGGAACACGCAGCTTTGCGACAATCAAACCGTTTACTAAACCAACAATTAAACCGGCCAATATCGCCAAAATAATAGGAACAAACAAATTCTGTTCCGATAGATTCGGGAAAAACTTGCGCGGATAGTCCGACATCTGCAGCATGGATGCCGAGATGACCGCTGACAATCCCACAATCCGTCCGGAAGACAAATCGGTTCCGCCGGTAATCAGGATAAACGCGGCGCCTAATGCAATAATGACACGCGTGGAATTTTGAAGAATAATTTCACGAAAAATTTCTACCGACAAGAACGTCGGATCGGATATTCCGATGCCTGCGATGAGGATAAGAAGTACGAAGAAAATGGCATATTTCATCAAGAAACTGCTAATGTTTTGTCTGGTGATATTCATGTTGGTTTCCCTCCCCTAATTAAGTCATGTACTTGGTGGCTAGTCGCATTACTTCTTGTTCCGTTGCCGAAGCCCCGTCCACAAAGCCCGATACGCGGCCTTCGCACATGACCATGACCCGATCCGACATGCCGAGCAGCTCGGGCATTTCAGAGGAAATCATGATGATACTTTTACCCTGCTTCGCGAGATCCGCAATAATCGAGTAAATTTCGTACTTAGCGCCTACGTCGATGCCCCGGGTCGGCTCATCCAGTAACAGAATATCCGGATTCGTCAGCAGCCATCGGGACAGCAGCACTTTCTGCTGATTACCGCCGGACAAGTTACGAATCAGCTCGTGCACGCTTGGCGTCTTCACACGAAGCTTCTCGACACTGGCTTTGATGACATTCTTGTATTTGTTACGGTTGAGCAATCCTAGTGGTGAAATATATTCACCGATGTTGGCAATCAACGCGTTCTCTTCAATCGATAAGACCGGGAAAATCCCTGTAACCCGGCGTTCTTCCGTCAACAGCGCCATCCTGTGTTTCTTGGCATCCACCGGCGACTTGATCTTCACCGGCTTGCCGTTCAATTCAATCGTGCCTTCCGTCATCGCGCGGAGCCCGAACAGCGCCTCGATGACCTCAGTCCGCTGAGCGCCTACAAGACCGCCGATACCCAGAATTTCACCTTTTTTCAATTCGAACGACACATTCTTGAAGGAAAGAGGATTAGGCGACGTCATATTCTCCACCTTCAACAACGTTTCTCCCGGCACATTCGTGCGGTCCGGATATCGGGAGCTGAGGTCGCGGCCGACCATCTTCTGAATAATGGTATCTGTGGTCAGCTCCGATGCCGCCCAAGTTCCGATATATTTACCGTCACGCATAATCGTTACATCATCCGAAATACGAAGAATTTCTTCCATCTTGTGAGAAATGTAGATGATAGAGCATCCGCGTCTGCGAAGTTCATTAATTATTTTAAACAACTGCTCCACTTCATTGCCGGTCAGTGAAGAAGTCGGTTCATCCATAACGATAACTTTCGATTTAAAGGAAACGGCTTTGGCAATTTCAATGGACTGAACCATCGATACAGACATGGAGCCGACCAGCGTATGCGGGTTGATATCCATATCCAGCTCTTTAAACAGAGCTACCGAGTCTTTATACATTTGGGCATGATCGATAAAGCGGAATGGCCAGATGCCTTTCTCAGGAAAGCGGCCAAGCCATAAGTTCTCCATCACATTGCGGTGAGGGACAGGATGCAATTCTTGGTGAATCATGGATACACCGTGCTTTAAAGCATCTTTGGAACTGTTAATTTCAACTTTCTCCCCGTTGATGATGATTTCTCCGCCATCCGGTTTGTACAGACCGAATAAGCATTTCATTAAGGTGGATTTACCCGCGCCGTTCTCTCCCATCAGGGCATGAACGGAGCCCGGACGGATCTTGACGGTTACGTCATCCAGCGCTTTAACGCCGGGAAATTCTTTGGAAATATGATTTAATTCAAGCAAAAATTCAGACATGGTTTGTTCGCCTCCTTATGCCACAAGTGCTTTTACAGTAAATACGCGATCTCTACCCGTTCTCCGATGCTATCTATACATAACAAAACAGGGGGGCCGGCGCAAGCCTGTTGCCCCCCTGCCTATGTTTATTTCTTTAAACTTTATTGTGCTTCAGCAATGTTGTCTTTCGTGATGGCTTTGTAGTTAATCCAAACATATTTACCGTCTGTGATGTCATAGCCTGTGTTCTCTTTGGAAGGGGTTTCGCCTTTAGCCAATACCGCTGCCAGTGCTGTTGTTGCCGCACCTTGGTTCTTCGCATCGTTCAAAACGGTTCCAAGCAAGGTTCCGTCTTGCAGCGCTTGCAGAGCCGGAGCCGTAGCGTCAACGCCAACAACCGGCATGTATTTGTTATCTTTGAAGTATCCTTTAGCTTTCAAAGCTTCGATTGCGCCCAGAGCCATGTCATCGTTGTTCGTAATGACGACTTCAATTTTGTCGCCGTGTGCGGCAAGGAATGAAGCCATTTTGTCTTGAGCTTTAACGCGGTCCCACATCGCTGTATCTTCAGCAAGCTTCTCTACTTTCATGCCCGCATCTGTGATAGCCTGAATGGAGAACTGTGTGCGAAGTTCCGCATCTTGGTGTCCCGGCTCGCCTTGCAGCATCACGTATTGAACGACGCCGTCTTTATTCTTATCCGCTTCCGGATGTGCTTTAAAGTAATCTACAACCAGCTGGCCTTCCATCGTACCGGACTGCTCCGCTTTGGCGCCGACATAGTAAACTTTATCCCATTTCTTCATGTCGTCCGCCATAGGCTCGCGGTTCAGGAATACGACAGGGATGTTCGCCGCTTTCGCTTTGTCGATAATAACGCCCGCCGCTGTGCGGTCAACCGGGTTTACGGCAATCGCTTTGTACTTCTTCGTAATAAACAAGTCTACTTTATTGTTCTGCTCCGGTTGGGAGTTCTGGCTGTCTACGATGTCCATCTCTGCTTTGTCTTTAGCCGCATCCGCAATCGCCGCGCGAACGCCGGACATAAAGGTGTCGTCAAACTTGTAAATGGCTACCCCGATTTTCGGCTTGTCGCCTCCGCCGTTGTCAGCACCCGCGTTACCGCCGTTGCCTGCTTCTCCATTATTGTTAGAAGCGTTCGAGCATCCTGCTGCCAATACCATGGTTGCCGCTAGAAGTGCTAGTAAAGTTTTTTTCTTTGTCATGACCCTGACCTCCAAATGAATGATGTCTCTCTCTTGCTTCCTCATTATCACGGATTTGGAGAACAAACGACATGCAATATCCTCATATGTTCTATCGAAATTCTAATGTATTTATCATTTTTATATAATTTTTTTGTTTATCGTACAAAAGGGAACAGAAGTTTCTGGTTATCAGACCAGAACATATTCTCTTGATCAATCACTTTCGTTTCCGTATTAAACCGCTTCGGAATGGTCTTCCCGTCGAGCACTTCAACCGCGCTCTTGACGCCCAGATATCCGATATTGAACGGATTGAGGATAATACTTGCATGGATGGTGCCTTCCTGCATGAGTTCTATATCCTCTTGGGTGGTATCAAACGTAACAATCTTCGTTACGCCGCTGAGTCCCATATCTACAATAGCTTGAGCGACACCTACAGACGAAACCGCATTTAACGCCAGCACCCCGTCAATCCCTCCGTGAATCACAATCGCCTTGCGTGTGAGCTCATCGCATAAATTAGGATTCGTATAACAATACTGCTTGGTTACCAATGTAATCTCGGGATGCCGCGCAAGCTCATCCAGCACGCCTTGTTCGCGCTGCTCTGCATTCTGTTGCCCTTGCTTGAAGCCCATGACGGCAACCTTGCCCTTATTTCCGACTAGCTGAGCGAGCTTGGCACCCGCCTTCCTTCCGGCCTCGTAATTATCAATACCAATAAAACCCCGCACTCTGGGGGATTCAAGCTCGGTATCGATGGCAATGACAGTCTGCCCGTCCGATACCATCGAATCGACCGCCTCTGACATAGCCTTGCCGTCATTCGCCGCAATGACGAAGGCTTCCGCTCCCTCTTTCACATAGGCTCTGAGCGACTTCACCTGGTCGTCAATATTCTCCTCATCCCGAGGCCCGCTGATCCGCAGGTCGACATTAAATTCTTTGGCCGCTTCCTCCGCGCCCATTCGGGCTGTTCTCCAGAAGTCGGCGCTGTCCGAGCGAAGGATCAGGGCAATCTGCTTCTTCGGCTGGTCTGGCGTTAACTCCGGGCTCCTTGAACAGGAAGCAAGAATGAGGATCATGAACGTTAAACCAACATACATGCCGAACAGTATAAAGCCCATTTGGCTGTCTTTGTTCTTATTCTTGCAGCTCATGCCAGCCTCCCCTCCCCATCACTTATCATCGCAGGGATAACGATGCGCACGTCGGTTCCCTCTTCAAGTTCACTCGTAATGGTAATTCCATATCGGTTGCCGTAGTAGAGCTTGATACGCTGGTCGACGTTCTGCAGACCGACGCCGGAACCCTCGCCTTCCTGCTTCGCATTGGCCGATAGTAACGAAGAAAGCTTCTGCGGAGCGATGCCCAAGCCGTCGTCCCGGACATGAAAGACAATCTGTCCGTTCTCCAATGACGCCGTAATTTCAATCGCGCCTTCATCCGCCATCATTTCTATGCCGTGGTAGATCGCGTTCTCGACCAAAGGCTGCAGCAATAATTTCAGTGTGGAGTATGAAAGCACGTCCTCATCCGCCCGTATGACATAATTAAATTTATGTTTGTAACGAAACTTTTGGATGACCAGATAATTGCGGATATGTTCCAGTTCTTCTTCAACGGTGATAATATGCTTGCCTTTACTGAGCGAAATCCGAAAAAACTTGGATAAGGCCGTAATCATCTGCACCACTTCCTCGCTCTTTCCGATACTGGCCATACGAACGACGGAATTCAGCGTGTTATACAGAAAATGAGGGTGGATTTGCGATTGGAGCACATCCAGCTCGCTACGGCGCTTCGCTTCCTGCTCTTCAATCAGTTGCTCCTTCTGCTGACTGATCCGCCCTACCATGATATTGAAACGGCGGGAAAGGCGGCCGACTTCATCGTCCCCCTTAACCTGCAGCTGAATGTCGAAATCCCCCTGCTCCACTTTGGCCATAGAACGCTCCAGTCTGCGGACCGGATTTGAAATCTTGGCAGACATGTAAGCGGAAATCAACAATACGAACAGGAGCACGACAGGCAGCATCCATACCATAAATCTTCCGATTTCCCGTTTCGCGGTCACAATTTCATTCATATAAGAAACACCGACAATTTTCCAGCCGACCATATCCGTGGTTTGAATCGTAATCAGCCGGTCCTCGCCGGTGGACGTGTCCTTGTAAGTGCCGAAGGTGTATTTCAATGCCTGCTCCACATTCTCATATTTCAGTCCGCTGTAAATTAACTCTTGTTGCGGATGGTAAACGATGTTTCCGGCGGATTTATCGATAATGTAGACATAGCCTTTTTGCCCCAAAGAAACTCTTCGGAACAGATCATCGATCGTCTTGAAATTAATATCCATCACAAGCACGGCATCCACCCGCCCGCGTTCATCGGTAAACGAAATGCCTTTACTCATGGACACGACCCAGGTATAGCTGCCTTTGTATAAGTTTTGAATATGGGGCAAAGAAAACGAGAGGTGATTCGGACTCGCGAGCGCGGAGGTGAACCAGCTCTGACCTGTCAATCCGGAATTGGAGCGCATTGCCTGGTTCGGATAATTGGCAATAGGCTGCCCTTCAGGAGTAAACAAGCCGACAGACACAAGGTCCTCCCTTGTGCTCAGAATCGTTTCCAGGTGTTCTCTGAGCGATGCTGTAGGCACTCCTTTATTGAGCAATATCTGATCATCCGCCATTTCGAACGTCTGGGCCATGCCCCGCAAATAAATATCCAGGTTGTAGTTGACCTGTTCCACGATTTGTTGATTGTTCAGAAAGGTGTTGTTCTCCGCCGTTTGCGAAAACTTCGTGTACAGGATCCCGCTGACCGCCGCCATGACCACGATTGTAATGATCATGATGGAAGCCGCGATCGTAAATTGGATGCCCGTTACCCGAAACGTATCCGCCAGAAACGAACGCACCGTTTGAAGTCCCTTGGCCGCCGTAGCCTTTAGTTTCACATTATCCCTCTTTCATGCTGTTTCGATATTCTTTAGGCGATATGCCATATAATTTACGGAAAGAGAAGCTGAAGTAATTTGGTTCCGCAAAGCCCACTTTCTCCGCAATCTCGAACAGTTTAAGATCGGTTGTCCGAAGCATCTCCTGCGCCGCTTCCATGCGTATTTGCTGAAGGTAGGCTACGAAGGTGGTTTTGCATTCTTTTTTGAAAATAGAGCTGAAGTAACCGGCGCTGATATGCAAATGTCCGCAAACCTTATTAATGGACACATCGGTTTCATGGTAATGCGCTTTGGCATAATCCTTCGCCTGATCCACAAGGGACTTGTAGGCGTACTGCCGCTGATTGGAAATGTGGCCCATGATGTTCAGGCACAAATGAAGAATCCATTCCATCGCTTGATCCACATGGGTGAAACCCCTGATCTCCGCGAACGGATCAAAATCCGCGCCGAAGATCTCATCCATACCTGTGCCTAAATCTTTGGCCGCTGTAAGAATAGAGGTTACGATTTCCACGAGGAAAATTTGATAGTCCTTCACGGAAATATTCGTGTCCGTAACACCCGCGAACAGTTCGTCCACGACGGATTTCATCTCTTGCGGCGTACCCACTTTAATGCCCCGGAGCAAAGCATGTTCCTTCAGCTCGTCAAAGCGCAGTTTCTCGGCAAAACGAGTTTCCACATCATTGATACAAATGACCCGGTTCGTTCCGAGAATCATCCGGTAATCCAACGCCTGATTGGCGTCTTTATAAGAATAGTTGATCTGGGAAATTTCACTGACAACCGTACCGACGCCTATGGTGAGGGTAATTTTCAAATATTTCTCCGTGCTTTGGCGAATTTCTTCCAGAACGGTTAGGAGCCGCTCCATAATCCGCTCCGGATCCTCTTCCCCGCTGACCGATAGCATAATAATGTGATCATGATGAATAAAAACGTGACCGATGCTGTGAGCGATTGATATTTCCTGCGCAATATTGAGGACGGCGAACAGCTGGAGTTGTCTGTCTTTGGAATCTTTGAGCGAGGGGGAAATGACAACAGGCGAATTTCCCGCCAATTTAGTCCCTGGATCGTCGATGCTTAGCACGGACACCACATAACCGCTTCCGGACAGATCCAAATTGTACGTGTAGGCTTTCTCTTCGATTTCATTGCGACGCATCGTGGTGGACACGAGAGAGGACAGAAATACTTCCCTGAGTACCGGCAAGCTTTTGCGGTAATGTTCCTCCAGCAAGTGAATATTTTCTTTTTGCTCCATCTCGCTGACCAACTGGTCCTTAAGCCTCTTCAAGACGATAATAAGCTCCTGGGATGAGAATGGTTTCAGCACATATTCGTCAATCTGTAATTTTACCGCCTTCTGCGCGTATTCAAATTCATCGTGTCCTGTCAAAATAATGATTTTCGTCGTCGGGTAATGAGCGCGAATCCATTCCGACAGCTGCATGCCGTCCATGAAAGGCATCCGAATATCCGTCACCACCACATCCGGTACGTTACGTTCGATACACTCGATGGCGTCCTTACCGTTCTCGGCTTTATCAATGACCTCATATCCGTATCGGTTCCAGTCGATTTCCTGCAATACGCTTTCGCGCACTTCTTCTTCGTCTTCAACCAAAAGTAATTTATGCATGGCGGGGATCCCTCCTTTCAAATGACATGTTAAGCGTTGATGGTTTGGCGGGACTGTGTCCGGGTTGAATAAGTCGACCGTTGAATGGGCTTGTCAGGCAGTTCCCCATGAGGCACCCAACGCATAGGCTGATATCGGAGGTGTTGATGATGGCATGGCAACAAGAAATTTACAGTTACGTCGGTCAGCCCGTAGGGATTTCGCTGGTTAACGGTCAAGGGGTATCCGGGGTATTGTGTCAGATCGGAAACGGGCGCTTGTACGTGTTGGAATATTTATATCAATCCCAGTTTGCGACCAAACAATATATGTTCGGGCAAGTCCAGAATGTGACCGTCTTCCCGGGTTGCGGCCCGTCCCAATCAGGATTGTTGTATTAACTGAACAGGCGATAAATGCTGGATGAGTGCAATATCATTCGCAGGTGATAAACACTGGAAAGTGCATACCATAAATTTGCAGGTGATGAACACTGGAAAGTGCATACCATAAATTTGCAGGTGATGAACGCTGGATAAGGCTTAGCGCGACGTAGTGCGCCGGATGACCTTAAGCCCTTCAGTAACGCTTAACGGTGATAGCTTTTCTTCTTCAATAAACGTAATTACTGCCGCGGCATCCGTCTTCGAATACTCTCTTAACGCCCAGCCGATGGCTTTGCGGATAAAGAAATCTTTATGATCCGCGAGCTCGCGAATGCGGGTAAAGAGCAGTTCCGTATCGGTGTTCTGTTTATATTTAAGCTGAAAAAGAAGCACGCTTCGCTGTAACCACATATTCCCGGAGTTCACCCATTGTTCCGTGTAAGTCGGGATTAGCTCCGGAAACTTCTTGAACTGGGCGCCCACATCGGTCCCCGCCAATAAATCCACTGTATCCCACCAAGATTTAGTAGTTATCAACTCTTCTATCAACTGAATATGATCCGGACCTGCTTTCGGGGTACATTTCGTTACCAGTTGCATGGCTGCGTAAGCATATTCCCGCTCCGGCAGGCTCCACAATTCCCGGACAAACTGTACCATATCAGGCGTTGGCGGCATTCCCTGAGCTTTCAACAGAGTTCTCATCAGGGCTCTACGCTCCGGCGTTCGAATTCCCAGAAAAGGGAACTGGTTCCGCATATAATTCCGCATCGGTTCGGCTAATGCCGTACTCGCATGCGGGGACAATTGGTTAACAACTAGTTGCGTATAGAAATGCATCGCGCACCTCGGTTTATTTAATAGCAGAGCAGGATGTGCCTCGTGAACTTGCCTTTGCGGACCTCCGCGCGGTCCGCTATGATGAACCCGGCGTCCGCGATGCCGCCGTCCATGGGCTCGGCCGTGACAATTACGGCCCGGTCCGCCAAACGGCGCAGGCTGCGCAGCATCTCGTTCCGTTCCTCCACCGGAAGAACGGAACATAGATTATAGGGCATATCGAGCACCGCGGCGTCGAAATGCCCTGAAAGCTCGCGCAGATCGGCGATGGCCACGTTGCTGGGCATACCGAAATGCGCCAGGTTCTCGCGGGCGCCCCGCACGGCGAGGGGATTGATATCGTAGCCGACGATATCGATTCCCATCGACAGCGCCTCCACGAGCACCGTGCCGATGCCGCAACACGGGTCCACGACCCGTACGCCGGCAGGCTCAGGCACGGCGATGTTGGCCACCGCGCGCGCCATGCGTGTGCTGAGCGCGGTGGAATAGTGGCGCGGCTTGGCGTTATGCGTAAGCCAAGCCGCGCCGCTTTCTCTGCAGCCGCCGAGCATCCAGCGGCTGCCGATCCGCGCAACGCCGAGCAGCTGCTCCGGCGCGCGCATGTCCGCTTGGCCGCGGATGCGGGCCCCTACAGCGCGCTCAGTGGCGCGCTTGTCGGTATAGTCCGCGGCCCCGGGGGCGGTTTCAACGTACACGACTTTGAACGTTGAACCGCCAAGCTCGATTGCCGCAGCGTGCTGCGCGAGTTCCTCCAGGGATTCGGCCGTGTACTCCACGGCCAATTCCAGCTTGAGGAACGGGCTGCGGCTCGGATTTATCGCGTGCTCGCTGCTGAAATAGCGCCCGCCGTCGGATTGCAGGAGCTGCGCGTCGGGCATAGTAAACAGCGCGCGCAGCTCCATAGCGCAAAGCGCCTGCTCTTCTTCGTGGCAGACATACGTATATAAGAACTCGGATGGTGGCAATGGGATCTCTTCCTTTTTGGACAACATGTCGTGCGTTCGTCATGATTTAGCTTAGTGCCACCATTATAGCTTACCTGTCCCGATCCAACCAACTCCAGACCGCATCGGTGGTTAAAGTGAGATTGGCAACGCCTTCGGCATTCCGGTAGGCCTGCGACGTCCGAAAGTAATCCGCATGACCCCCGCGCAAACATATACCTGTTACACGCTCAGGTGCGTATAGCATCGAATTCCAGCGAGGTAACATTCCTTGAGCCTCATTCCGAATCTTTCCCAAACGCGAACGCGACCGATCCAAACCGCCCCAGCTGCCCAAACGCGTCACTCTGTCAGTAGGTCTGCCTGTCGCATTCGTTGCATAGAAGTAGGCGCTAATGGCACGGAGTTGATCGGGCAGGGGACTTTTGGGTGAGCCAATTTGGACAAGACGCCCCAACGGAAAGCCTTCATGCAAAAGTCGGAGTCCCGCATGGACCGCGGCGGTTCCCCCCGCACTGTGACCAACCAAATAAAGAGCGCCTCCGGCATAAGAAGCCTTGACGGCTTCCGCGGCGTTCAGCCCTCCCAATCGATCTTCGTATCTTGATGTGCGGTTTCGCCAAGGGAACACATCGCGCCGAATTTCCCGCAGCTGTGGAATAAGACGGCGGCTCCAGTTGCCATAAGGGTACACAATATCGATGCGTGCGGACACCCCTTTTGACCTAAACCTTGTAGAAAGTTCCCCCTGAAATCCATCAAAAAAATCAGGTGATGTCGCGAGCCCTGCCATAATAAAGAGGTGAACTTCCACTTTCTCCGGCATCGCCGTCCCTTTCGCCAATCCCGTAGCCCCTTCTGTGCTCATTCCTTTGACCGTTCCCTGTTTCATTCATATGTCCTGCCTTCTCCTTAGCGTGAATCTCCCGTTATCCCATAGACTCAGTAACCACTCTGGTGGTAATCCATGAAAACCTGCAAAGATCTAGAGCCACAACGCTTATTCCTACAAATGGCTAAAACATCGTTATCCCTTTAACTCAGCAACTTTTGTTTTTGAACCATTTATAAATTAGTTCCATTGATGGTTTCTCCGCAGCCCATAAACCCCCGTTATCCCGTTGATTCAGCTAATAATATTTTATAGATAGCAGACGCATATAGATAGCAAACGCACTTTGCTAACACTTTTAAGTATGAGTCAACGGGATCCAGCTCTTTGCTCACAACAATGCCGACTCCTGCTGAATCAACGGGATAACGCTCTGTGGGCACTGGGCAGCACTGATTCAATGGGATAAGCCAGCCTATTGCTCCACACCTTCACGTTGTCCCGCCTCCAAAGCGTAGATAATTCGCTCAAGCGCACTAGGGTGCGTGGAACGGAACAAGCGCACCAGCAGCGGAGGGTCCACATCGCTGAGCGAGGTGGCCGCCAGCTTCTGGTGCAACGATACCGCGGAGGCCGCACTCCCGTTGCCGATCAACTGCAAAGCGTAGCGGTCGGCTTCTTGCTCCGCATGGCGTGAAACGGCACCTGCAAAGGGAGCGCTCACAAAGCCTAGCAACGAGATCAGCAATAGCACCAACGGCAAGGCGGCGATATCGGCTTCTCCGCGGATCCCCCACCTTTGGCCCCAACCTGAAATGATATACCTGTAAACCGCTGAGCCGATCCAAAGCACGAAGAAGGAAGAAATTACCGCGCCTACAGCGCTCCATTCCAAGTGGTGCATTACATAATGCCCCATTTCATGCGCCATCACGATCAATACTTCTTCCGGAGCTAACCGGCCTAACGTCGTATCCCACAGCACGATACGGAGTGATGATCCGATGCCCTGTACATAAGCGTTCAACGCGTTTGTTTTTTCGGACATGTTGACTTCATACACGCGGCTGGCAGGAATTCCGGCCTTATCGGCAAGTTCCAGAATCGCCCGTTCCAGCTTTGGGTCGCTCAATTCGGTAAAGGTGTTGTACAGCGGATCAATCACAACGGGTTGAATATACATCATGAACAGGGTGAACGGGACGGACAACAGCCAGAGCTTGATCCACCACCGCCCGCCCCTGCGAATGAACCAGAAGGCAACTGCGGAGACGGCGAGTAATGTAACATAACTGATTCCGAACGAGAGCAGCTTATCCCGAATCCATCCGCCAACCGGTTGTACGGAGATGCCGAAGCCGCGAGAAAGGGAGTAGCCGACGATCCGTATAGGCAAAAAGAGCAAAAATGACGCCCCGCTCACCCCCAGCACGTACAACGGAAACCCCATCCATCGACCGGAAACCCATGATTGCGTTCTGCTCCGTAATGCCGCTGACCAACCGCTGAACAGCAAGAAAAGGTATATTCCCCACTCCCATGGCATGCTCACAAAGTAAAGCCAATTCCCAAGTAAGGAATACACCTGACTCCGGTCGATCTGAGCCGATGTTAGGAACGTTACGGGATCAGCCGCAGTCCCTTGAAAGCGGGTTGGAACCGTCCCTGTAGTGAACCACAGATAGACGGCTATGAGCACCGCAAAGCCCAGCCAGCCCCACAAGTAACGTCTTCCCCAGCGCCGCATGATATCCGCCCCTCCCATCCTTGCCTCCGCTATCCCGGGCACCTGTCTCGTTCGCTGCCTGCCTCGGCTCGCTATCCCGACACTTGTTTCATCCTCTTCCATGTCTCCACATATCCGCCAGTCTAAGCTTCGGAATCCTCTTCTTCACGCTGGCTAAGCTTCGCCTTAGCCGCTTCCACCAGTTGTTCATATAATTCATCATTATCTTCAATCAGGTCTTCCGCCGCGAACAGCTCGTCTTCACTGCCCGGCTCTCCGCTGAAGTGAAGGCCATAGCTCCATTCTTTCGCTTTACGGCTTTTTTGCAACGTGATGGCATAGGGATTCTTGTGTCCTTCCAACGTAAACTCAACTTGTCCCACATAGCCGTCTGCCCGGTTAAATGACATTTCAGCGCTCATAATCGTTAACATCGCACTCACCTTTACTTTCTCTTTTTCTACCATTATATTTCTCCCGGCCTCCAAAATAAACCTGTCCCCCCATAAACACAAAAAAACGCCCTTCGGCGTCCATGGGTAAAAGCACATACACACTAAACTCTAAGGACAAAAACCCGGGTTCTTATTGCACAACGCATCGGCGTAAGCGGGACTCTTCAACCTTATAGCAGCGAAATAATTACGCAACGCGTGATTGGCCGCAATGCCTCCTTTGCGAAAGGATATGGGCACTTCCCCCTTCACATGTGCATATTGAAACACCTGGCGGGTCTGCGCTGAACGATACACGCGAGGCGGCAGACTCGGCACAATGTCTTGCGTATTGGCAATCCTCCGGGAAACCCGAATCAACCGGTTGAACTTGGCCGCAAATGCGTCATTCCCCACCCGCGGAGACCCGAACGTATAGATTCTAGGCCGGCTGAACTTGGAATGAACCGCGACATCCACCGCGCATAAGGTAGCCAGCGCTCCTCCGAGGCTGTGACCCGTAATGTAGAGGGGCTTGCCCGAAGGAAGGCCGCGCAGCGTTCGCAGAATATCCTGTCGCATCGAAGCGTACAAAGCCGTGAACCCGCTGTGTGTCTTTCCCCCATTTCGAACAAACCGAAACGGCACTTGACCCGCCATGGAATCCGACACCCAGTCCTCGGCCGAGTCGGTTCCCCGAAAGGCGATCACGAACTCATTGGCACTCTCCAGAACAAACCCATATAACTCCTTCTTTGAATCAAGTAAGGTGCCCCGGAACACACCCACTTGTTTATATCCTCCCGCAAGAACATAATTCCCGCCCCGTTTATATTGCGTATACGCTTGCTCGCACAGTCCCGCAAACAGAATTGCCCGCCTGGCGGCAGGTCCCTTAAGCATCGCCATAGACTACCCCACCTTCAACATGATGCTGATGGCTTATCCTATGCGAACATTTGAAGAACTGCAGAGGCGAATAGTCGTCAGAAAGCACAAATAAGCCGATGCCTGCGTACACAACAGGACACCGACTTATCTGTGAACTATTTCAAACCTGTCAGAGCCACACCTTCGATAAATTTCTTTTGCGCAAAAAAGAACAGAATCAACAGGGGCAGCGTAGCCACCACGGATGCGGCCATCACCAGATGCCATTGGGTCCCGCTCTCGGAGGTGAACAGCGAAAGTGCCAAAGGAATGGTATAGAGATGACTTGAGTTCAGATACACCAACGGCTCGAAAAACTCATTCCAGCTATGCAGCAACGTGAAGATGGACAGTGTCGCAAGCGCCGGCGTCGCCAAGGGCAGCATGATGCTGACGAAGGTTCTGAGCGGCGAACAACCGTCAATCTTGGCCGCTTCATCCAGCTCCGATGGAATCGTGATATAGAACTGTCGGCACAGGAACACGCCGAACATCCCGCCCGCGCCCAACATCGGCGGAACAATTAACGGAAAATGCGTATCGACCAATCCCCAATTCGACATCCAGGCAAACAACGGAATTGTTGTCACCTCGGTAGGAATCATCATGGAGCTGAGAAGCACGAGGAAGATGACATTTTTGAACGGAAAATGAATTTTGGCAAAAGCATACCCGGCCAAGGCCGCAAAAAAGCACGTTCCCGCGGTTACGATTGCCGCAATATACAGACTGTTGAACAAGTACAGATGAAACGGGTGGGTTTGAAACAAATCCACGTAGTTCTGAAAGCGGACCGGACTAGGCAGCCATTGCGGCGGAAACAGAAAGATCTTCGTGAAATCTTTCAGGGATGTGGATACCATCCAGAAGAACGGCAGCAATACAATCAGCGAAACGATGCTAAGAACCGCATATTTAAGCGTGTAACGAAGCACTTTGTTGTTATTCCTCATGATGCACCCACCTCTTCCGGCCTACCCACTGAATGATTGTAAGGACCATGATGATAAAGAACAGCACGAACGCGATGGAGGACGCGTAGCCGAATTCGTACATTTTGAACGCTTGCTCGTAAATGTAGTATACAAACACATAGGTGCTTGTGCCCGGACCGCCGCCGGTCATCACGTAAATCTGTCCGAACACCTTCAAGGAACCGATAATGGTAATGATCAACACCATGAAAATCGCCGGTGAAATCATCGGCAAGGTTACGCTGCGGAACGTTCTCCACTTTGAAGCACCGTCGATCTTGGCCGCTTCATAATACATTTGCGGAACATCATTCAGGGCGGCAAGGAAAATGACCATGTTCATGCCTAACCCTTTCAACAATGTAACCGTCACAACCACGGGGATCGCCAAGCTCAGGTTGTATAGCCAGGCCTGCCCTTCGAAACCGAGCATCTTGATAATCGTATTCAATAATCCGTTATCGGTCTGGAAAATATATTTCCACACAATGGCCCATACCACCACTGAGGTCACCACAGGGGTAAAGATGGCGGTACGGAAAAAACCGATGCCGGGAATTTTCTCTTGTAGCAACATGGCCAGTCCCAACGTAAGAACGATGTTCACCGGGACCAGAATCAAGGTGAAATATAACGTATTTAAGGCGGTATCATAGAATAGCGGATCCGCGGTAAACATCCGTTTATAATTGTCTAGCCCAATAAATTTAGCCTCTTTAATCAGCGACCAATCCGTAAAGCTCATCATAAACGAAGTGATGATCGGACCCAGTAAGAAAATGCCGTAACCGATCACCATCGGTAGAATAAACAGATACCCGTACCACATTTCACTCTGCTTTAACTTGCCGTGCATACGCATGACTCCCTTCCCTGCACAGATGGTTTCGCCAAGCGTTACCGCTTGGCGAAGATCTGTTCATTTAATCTATTTCAGTAGAGGAGACACTTCTTTCTCCATCCGTTCCAACACTTGTTTCGGTGTTTCGGTCTTCGTGTACATCAAGTCCATCAAAGTTTGAACCTTCACATCAATTTGTTGCCAGTTCTGATGAAGCGGCTGCGGCCTTACACCACTGTTCAACGGACCGATGTAAGCGGCTTTAATGGCTTCCACCGACGGCTTAGGATCAATGTTCAGGAACACGTCGGATTCCAGAATGGATTTACGTATCGGTGCGAAGGATTTCGCCAAGTCGGTCGACCCTTGTTTGCCCGTCAGGTATTTCAACAACTCCAACGTTTCTTCCGGATGAGCTGTATCTTTCATAATTGCATAGCCGGCGATACCTACCGCGGACGGCGCGTCGGCTGCCGGACCTTTCGGCATTGGCGCGATGTCCCAATCGAAATTAGTAATCTTGCGAGCGTTATTGGAGAAGCTGAAGTTGTTGCGGTACATCCCGATGTTGCCGGATTCAAACGTCAGCTGATTACCCGGATCCACATGCGATTTGTCTGTAAATAACAGATCGTAGTAAAGTTTGAGCGCTTGTTCGCCTTCCGGAGAATTCAGCACAAACTTGCTGCCGTCTTCGTTAAACACATCCGCGCCGTGAGCCCAGAACGTATCGACGAGACCGTCCGTCCAACTCTTCCAAGAGTTGTTCGCTCCGAACAAATGCACGCCGTACACGCCTTTCGAAGAATCCGTCAACGTTTTGGCTGATTTCACAAATTCCTCGTATGTCCACTTGCCTTCTTTCGCTAACTCCAGAGGCGTCTTTAAGCCTTTCGCTTTAAACATATCTTTGTTGAAGAAGAGAACTTTAGGTCCCGATGTGAAGGATACCCCGTAGAGCTTACTGTCTTTGCGGAACAGGTCCATCGTTGTCGGGTAAATATCTTTCAGATCATACTCCGCGTCTGCTTCCAGGGAGCTGATATCCAGTAGTTGACCGCTGTCGAGGAATTGGGGAACCATCCGCTCGGACAACCAGACAAGATCGGGACCCGACTTGGAAGCCGACATAATCGATAATTTCTGTTGATAATCATTGAAAGGAATTAACATCACGTCCACCTTCACGTTCGGGTGGGTTTCCGTGTATTTCGCCATCAAGTCTTCGTATAATTTCTTGCGGTTCTCATCGCCCCAGATGCTTAGGTTCAGCTCTACCGGCTTTGCGTCGGATTCATTCTTCTTGCCGGAATTCTCGCCTGCTGCCGCATTCGTTGCTGTATTTCCATTGGTGTTTGTGTTGCCTGAACAAGCGGCAAGAATGGAAATCAGGAATACCAGTGTCATGCTGACGGATAACCATTTCTTCATCTTTCATACCCCTTTCGTCTCTAAACAAAGTTGAAATCCGCTATATGAAGCGCTTTCATAACTTATTATAGAGGTTGCCGCTCCGCGTCTAAATCCCGTAATATCGAGAAAAGGTACGGAATATCGTGCATGTTAACGCTTACTGTATTTGTTGTTCCCTATATTGCGTCGGTGTGACACCGAAAGCATGCTTAAATACGGACATGAAATGTTTGCTGCTGGCATACCCGGACATTTCCGCCACTTCATAAATTTTCAGATTCGTTTCCTTCAGCAATTTCTTAGCTTTGTTCATCCGGCATTCGATGACGTAATCGAAGAAGTTCTGGCCTGTCTCATTCTTGAACAATACGGATAGGTATTGATGATTCAGATGCACCTGGTCGGCGATGGATTGCAGGGAGAGATCATGGTCCAATCCGTCCAGAATCAACTGCTTCACTCTGCGAATGATATAACGGTTCTCTTTGCCCGAGGCCTGTGTTTCTTGCGGTTCCCCGGTTTGAAAATTCGGATTATGGGCATCAAGTTCGGCTTTAAGAGCCATGAAATATTGCATAAATTCCATGCGGTCCACCGGCTTGAGCAGATAACCCGCGACTCCGTAGCGAATCGCTTGCTGCGCGTACTGAAAGTCGCTGTAACCGCTGATAATTAACACAGGAAGCTTCGGATAGTCGTTCCGAAGCCTGCCGATCAACTCAATGCCGTTCATCTCTTTCATGCGGATATCCGTAATCACCACATCGGGCTCCGCCCCTTTATGGAGAATGGCTAAGGCTTCTTTGCCGTTACCCGCTTCGCCGATGACTTTAAAACCGCTGGCGACATCCTCAACCAGCGTCCGAAGTCCCGAACGGATCTGGATTTCATCTTCAATGAGCAGCACTTTGTACATTTCCTTATTCCTCCCAATGAAAAGGCAATTTAATGATAAATGTCGATCCCTTCTGATCAACAGAGTCGATCGAAAGACCATAAGCCTCGCCATAAAGCAGCCGCAGCCGCTGATGAATATTGCGCAGCGCATAGCCCTTTCCTCTGTGATCAAAGCCCTCCCGCTCCAAAGTCCAACGTTTCTTCGCATACATTCTCTCTTCAATCTCTTGAATGTTCTCCGGGGTCATCCCTTGGCCGTTATCGGAAACATAAATATATAAATCTTCTTCCATAAGCTCAGTTCTTATAACAATCGTTAACGGTTCTTCTCCCATCCCATGCTCAATGGCATTTTCCACAAGCGGCTGGATCAGCAGCTTGGGTACTAACGCATACATCAGTGAAGGATCCACATACACTTCGCTGTTGAGCTGCGCTCCCATACGGAACGATTGAATCTGCAGATAGGATTCCACGAACCGAATCTCGTCCTTCATATACACCGGATGCTCTTGTTTGTTCACCGTATATCGTAGCAGCTTGCCAAGACTGACGACAATATCCGAAATCTCTGTACGATGTTCCCTTATGGCCAACATATTAATCGATTCCAGCGTGTTATAGAGAAAGTGAGGATGAATCTGACTCTGTAAGGCCGATAATTCGGCATCTCGTTCCCTGATTTTCGTTTCATAAACTTCCGTAACCAGGCGTTCAATTTCACTGACCATCGTGTTAAATCCTTCTGTTAAATGACCAATCTCATCATGCGTAATAATGGCTGCCCTTTCATGAAACGACCCCCGTTGAACGGCTTTCATCTTCATGTGAAGTCTGCGAATCGGTGTTACGAGTCTATTGGACGCCAAGACCGCCAACAGATAGGCCGCGATTAACGATGCCATCGATATCAGCAGGGTAAAGGAAATGAGTTCTCCCGCTTCCTGACGCAGATCGCTCTCGGGGATTTCCGCCGTGACCCGCAGACCCGCTATTCTGGTGTATGCTTCCGCTTGAATCCATTCTTGGTTTCCATTGACCTTCTCTTGTTCGGCATCGGGGTAAATTAACGTCCCATTTTTGTCATAAATATAGATGTTGCTGTTTTCCGTAATTTGCGGTGTTGTGACAAAAGGTTGAAAGCCCTTTGGGGTCAGGTCAATTTTCATGATACCTATGGGTTGATGCGAGTAGGGCTCGCGTATGAGTCTTCCCAGAGAAATGACACGTTGTTGGCCTACCATGTAATAATTCACGTCATGCGGCGGCAAGATGACAAAGCTTCCCTGCTCTTGCTCCACGCTGCTCATCCATGTGTCTTCCTTCGGGTCCCAGATTCTTCTCAAGGTTGAATCCAGGTTACTAAACAGCATGCCGTCATTGGCAAACAACATCATGCTGCGCATCTCGGATCGTTGAAAAGACAGGGACGAAATGAACAGATTGAGCTTCAGATCCTCGCTTGTATTCAGATATCGGTCGGTTCTTGATAAGTCGGAGTGGTTGCTGAGCACTTGCAGAACGGTTGCGTCATAGAGCGGCGATGTGGTCAACCTTTCCATCTCGGCCATGTACGTATCCAGATTCATGCTGATTTGGGTAACCATATCTTCCGCGTACGCCCTTGTGTTATCTTGCAAGCCTTGCTTGTATTTGTCATAAATCATCGTTCCGCTCACAATAAACGGTATGGTGATCAGCATAAAGAACAGGATGATAAACTTGACCTTTAAAGGCACAAAAAGAGGCCCGGAACCCATCTTCCGCATCTTTGTGATCATGTATCATCATCCTGTTCCGTAAGTTATGGTGGGTAACGCTTACATTGCTTCAACCTTAGCATAACTTCCGACCTCGGTAAACGGGATAATGAAATGGCTCGACGTTACAGCCCTCGCTGCGGTTTTCTGTCCTGATTAACAGTCATGGAATGTGTTTAGAATTTAATAGCATAGAATAGTACAAGAACTGCAAATTTTGCTTGATTTAAAGGAGGAATTTCCGTTGCGAGGATTATATCGTTGGCTTAACATCATCTTTTTTCTCGGCATGATATTTATTAACTATCTCTCCGGCTCCCAAGGCTTGTTCGGCCGTTCTACCAGGGAAGTATCCGACATGTTCCACGTGAATGTAACACCTGCCGGTTATGCCTTCCTCATCTGGTCGGCTATTTACATTTTGTTGGCAGGCTTTGTCATCGTTCAGGCGTTACCGAGCAAGCAGGACAATGCGGTCATCCGGAATATCGGTCCGTGGTTCATCCTAAGCTGTCTGTTTAACGGCACTTGGATCTTTGCATGGCACTCCGTTAACATGGGACTCAGCACGTTGCTGATCGTGGGTTTACTGCTGACATTAATTGTGCTGTATATTAAAACAAGACCGGCCGCCTCGGATTCTGACCGGGTAAACCGCTGGTTGATCGCCCTGCCGTTCAGCATTTACATGGGCTGGATTTCCGTTGCCTCGATCGTCAATCTGACCATCTTCTTCAGTGAAGCCGGTTTTAACGGGTTTGGATTGTCCGGTGAAGTATGGGCGATTCTGCTCTTCATCATAGCCGCTTTGTTGGCTGTGTTTATCGGGATCCGCTTTAACGATCCTTACTACGGACTGGTCATTGTATGGGCATTGATTGCCATCGGAGTGGAGCAACAGGAAACCGTACCTTCGGTTACTTACGGAGCTTGGATTGTATCTGCGTTCATACTCATCTTTGAATTGATTATTATGGCCAAAGTTGTGCGCTCCACACGTTAGAGATGGAATGTTAGGGATATAAGTAATGGAGCCTCCATGTGAGGCTCTTTTTTCATATTTTTCGGAGCTTTAAGACACATCCGGGCGGGTCTCTTGAATAGGCTGAAAGATCCTACTTAGGAAAGGACTCCTCTATGACGAACTATGCTTATCCTGTCGGTATACAATCGAAATCCATGCCCACACCCGGCGGTTCCTTTAATTATCCTGCGATTACAGGCTTAAATAATACGGCGATTCAGGACAAAATGAACCGGGAAATTGTACAGCTAATGCAAGTAATGATGAAATCGCAGCAAGATTACCTGAAAGGGACCGATCCCGAGTCCATCGGAAACTATGAGATCAAGACCAACGAGCGCGGTATTCTAAGCCTTGTACTTAGCAGCTATGTATTTTCTTCTCCCATGGCGCACGGAAACACAATTGCGAGATCGCTTACCTTTGATGTGAAGACCGGGAAGTCTTATCAGCTCGCCGAGCTGTTCAAACCCGGTTCCGACTATGTAAAGACTTTGTCAGCGTTAGTAGCGGCCCAGATCAAGAGCCGGGATATCCAGACGCTGGAACCCTTCATGGCCATCTCTCCCGATCAGAATTTTTATCTGGCTGATAAAGCCCTTGTGTTGTATTTCCAACTTTACGAAATTACTCCGTATTACTTTGGCATCCCCATGTTCCCGATCTCTGTTTATGACCTTCAATCGATCGCGGTTGAAAATGGTCTTCTGGACGTATTATCCCAGCAGCTTTCTTGATAGGAACTATAGATGCCGCTGTAACAAAAAAAGGGCTTCCCTCAAGGCCTTAGCCTTATGGGGAGCCCTTCATTTCTTGCGCGACTAGTTTACAGCAATGCTTGAATATCCGATTCCATATCGAGAGGCGTCACTTGCGGCTCAAACCGCTTTACGACATTGCCTTCACGGTCAATCAGGAATTTGGTGAAATTCCATTTGATCTCTTTGTCCGCATCATCTGTAGGCGCGGTTTCCGTCAGATAAGCAAAGAGCGGATCTTTCGTGGCGTCCCGTACATCAATTTTCTCAAACATAGGGAACGACACGCCGTAATTCACCTGACAAAAGGAATCCACTTCATCATTCGTACCCGGCTCTTGCGCGCCGAACTGGTTGCACGGGAAACCGAGAATCACCAAACCGCGGTCCTTGTAAGTATCATACAACTTCTGTAAATCCGTGTACTGAGGGGTCAAACCACACTTACTGGCCGTATTCACGATCACTACGGGTTGCCCTTTGTACGTATCCAGGCTAATTTCCTGTCCTTTGATGTTGGTCATCGTAAATGAATAGATACTCATGAACTAGTACACCTCCGAGTAAAATCCGCAATTAAATTGCATACAATTTATTATAGGGAATTGACGTTCAGCTGTCAAATTAAAGAACCAGGCAACGAGGGATTATGCCAGGTACGCTATTGCGGCGCATTGGCTAACACGCTTTCCTTTACTTCTTCAATCTGCGCAATATGACGCTTCTCATGCACACCGATGAAATCGACCCATTGATTCCCGTCCATCAAACCGAATACCGGATGCGGATAGGATTTGCGCGCAAGGGTTTCTTCGTCATATTTGGCTAACAGGGAAGTGAGCGCTTCGCGGGATGAGTTCAGCCTCTGTTTAAGCTCTTCAAGCGACATGAAATGCGTAGGCGGTGTCAGCCCCTCTGGCGCATCCACTTTACGACTGCGATCCAGCGTGAGTTCGTAGGGCTTCTTCTCTGTCGGACGGTCTTCAGGATTGGCTAACACGCTTTCCAAAGATCGTACGATGATCGCCTCCATTCTGTAGACGTGTTCCATCACTTGAGCAATGTTCCAACGTCCTTCTTCAACTGCCTGATTCAATTGGCCGTCTGTCAACCCGTTAACGCTTGTCCAGAGGTCGACTCGAACTTGCTTCGTTCCATTCATTGCTTGTATTGACATCATCGCCAACTCCTTTATGTGTTCATTAAGCTCAAGAGGCGTTTCGTGAATCAATTTTAACCAATAAAGAAGGAGCACACGCCTAAGCGCTGCTCCCCCATCATAACATGTGATTACTTGGCGTTCAAAAGGTCGTTAAACCGCACTATAACTTCCGCCAGCTTACCTCGAGTTACCGTTTCCTGAGTGTCAATCGCTCCGCTCGCGAATAATCCGGATGTGATTGCGGTCTCAACGGATTTGGCAGCCCACTTTGAAACTTTAGGGGTGCTGGCTGACGTTACCGATTTCATCAGCAAGCCGTTGGCTTCCGCAATACGAACTAATAGTACGGCAAGCTCTTCATAAGTCAGTCCCTTGTCCGGCATAAATTTGCCTGTACCTGTACCTGAAAGGACCTTGGCTTCTTTGAGAGCGGTAATATAAGAAGCGTGCCAAGCGTCAGCCTTTGTATCTTCAAAAGCCGCGGTTGCACCTAAGTCTCGCAAGTTTAGCAGTTTCGCTGCGATCGTGGCGAATTCCGCACGTGAGACTATGCCGGAGGGTTTGAATTGTTGATTGCCAATTCCTTTCACGATCCCTTTGGAAGCTAAGTTTAGAACCGCTGCGGAGACCGTTGCATCCGTGTTCATGTCTGTAAATGTTCCTTCGTAGTGGAATACAGCGACAGTTGCCGGTTGCAAGGCGTTTATGCTCCATGTGTTGTTGATTATTGCGGCATTGACCGGATACCAGCCTTCGCTGTTGGCTCCCAATGTTCCGCCCTTTCCTTTAACCATAACCACAATGCGATTCTTGTCCAGCTCCTTGGCCGGCGTGTAACTCCACGTTAGAGTTACAGGTGTTTGGAACCGCTCCAATGCTTTACCGTTTGACTCGGCAATAAGTCGGATTCCTTCTGTCATGGAAGTATATCCGCTTAGCGTCGCCTTCGCTTTCTCTAGAGCCAGCAGAATGGGACCGTTGCCTGGTTCCAAAGCTTTTGGCGGTAATGTCACCTCAGCGCCGCTGCCTTTGAACAGGATGCTGATTCCTGCACTGTCGGCTTCCGTTAGTACATTGGCCGGTACATTCCATTGTACCCGGGTTATGTCGGCAGCGGGTGCGGTGTCGATTGTGATGGATTTCAAACCTGCTGTAACGGCTGCTTTAATGGATTTAATAGCCGCTTCCGCGGATATTTCCGTTGTCGATGTTTTGGCGCCTGTTAACGAATCGGTTCCTAGCTTGGTTTGATGCTTAGGCTCGGTTGTGACAGGTCCGGGATCCGGATTCGTAACAGGTGGAGATGTTGGGTTCGGGTTCGGATTCGGCTCTGGTTGTGGTTCTGGTTGAGGTTCTGGCTGTGGTTCTGGATTCGTATCCGGTAAGGTGCCTTCGTTGATTGCTAAACCCATGCCTCTGATCGTATAACGTTGGTCTTTAATGCTAAGTACCGTTTTGTCATTCTTGGTGAAGGTAACCAGATAACTTGGATCTGTTTCATCTGTAACTCCATACGCTGTCTGATGTCCGCTGTACGCGAGCTTCTTCATTAACTCTGTCGTTTGATAACCGGCAAAAATATCTGTACTGATTGGTAAAGGAGTAGTCGTATCTGCGCCTGTGAAATTAAAATCCGAGTGATTACTCTTTGCCGTATTTGTCGAGAAATCATACGTATCCCCTTCAGTCAGGTAGTGGACCGTTATTCCCTTGACACTGAATTTCTCTCCGGTCCCCGATGGGCCATACTCCGCATTCGCAGCATCCAGAACGAAGACTGCACCAGTCCCCGTTACGGTTCCAATGCTGCCTGAAATGCTGATTCCTGTATCCTCGTCGATGCCGAGGCCAATGGACTTGCCGGATTCGCGCATGGCGACAACCAATCGTCCTAGACGTCCCCGCGCATCAAAGTGCGAATCCGAAATGACATTCGCTGGCAGGAAGCCAAAGCCTTTCATCAGACCGGATTCATCGGTAGTCGTACTCCCGATCCACTTGGACGCAATCGTGCTCTCGATGAAATCATTTCGCTTCAGATCCAGGTAGCTTACACCGCCGCCGAACATGATGTCGCTCAACACATGGTCGCCCGCGCTGGAACCCGCAATCACACCGCCGCTGAAGTATACGTTACGCATCGCTCTCAAAGCCGGCGTATCTCCACCGGCATCGGTGAGGAAACTGCGCGCATGCAAGGCTTGGTCTCCTCCGGCAAGGAATACGGATGTTGCTTCAGCAATGGTTTTCACAACATCCGGATTTACGGAATCCTCGTCGTAGTATTTGCTTTCAATTCGAACCAAGACAGGATCAAATCCCTGTAATATCCACTCTTTCTCAATGGACACCGTTGATCCGGCATCGTTATAGTATTCCGCCTTCGCGGCGCTCCAGCTGGATTTGGATGACATAATATGCGCAATCACCGGCAATCGTCCGCCTGCCGCTTTGCGAACCGCTTGGTGAAGCGGATCGTTCGTGATCTTAAATGCGCCGCCGATCGGCAACACATTTCCGTTCTGTGCCGCATTGCCGAATGCATCCTTAACGGAAGGCTTCAACCGAAGCTTAAACAGTCCGTTTTCCGGAACTAGAATCGGGTCTATTTGGATTGCGGCCGCAGGGATATTGTCCTCGTACGTTGTCCAGGTTACGGACCCCGCATTGGCGGAAAGGCTTACCGGGAAGGATTCATTGTTATTCGTAACCAGCTCCGCTGAAGCCAATAAGTCTGATGCCAAATCAATGTTTAGCGTGTCCGCGCTCAGCGGCTCATTAAAGTAAACATACACATTATCCGTCACACCCGGCTCCGGCATAACCACCCGTGCTACCGGTCCGTCCGTGTCCGCTTCCGCAGGCAGAGTTACCGTAGGCGTTGCGGCATTCATGGCCAAATCCCTAACGGAAGACGCATACGTAAGCTTCAATCTTTCACCTTGTTGTAATACTAATCCGGGCAATGCCACTTTCAAAATATCAGGACGAATCGATTCGACAGTACCGAAGTCCTTCACCAGAGGGAATGGCACACCAGTTCCGTCTTCCTGTAGAATCTCTACGGAATCGAACAAGGCATCCGCCGTGTCCAGATTTTCCACTTGATCATGCAGATCTTCCGAGAACACAATGTAGAACTTACCATTCGTTCCCTCGGTCGGTTGATAAACGGATCCAACAGGAGCCACGGCATCGGCAATGTCTACATTTTTGGAGCCGTAAGCTTGGATTGTGTAATCCGCATGGTTGTAGATGACATAGCTGATCGTCGCGTTCCCGTAACGTAAAGGAGTTACCAAGCCTGTTTCCGAATCTACTTCGGCTTTCAGCGGAGCGGAAGAGTACCAGACTAAACTCTCATCGTCGCCCGGTACCGGTGTACCTGAAGCCTGGATCGGTTTGTTTACTTCCGCGGCCGGTACGACAGGAGCCTGCTCCGCTGCCGTGGGAGCGGACGTTAGCACGCCTTCCCATACCGGTTTAAAGTCGAAAATCGTAGAGTAAAGTTCATCATCTCCGCTGATCAACAGAACGTGGGCAGCAGCGTATTTCTCCGCTCCGGATAGTAGGTTCCAACCGGAAGCACCAACCTCGTTCAGGCTTTCCGCCAACTCCGATGCGGGGTATTCATCGTAAATTTTATCGTTTGCGGTTCCTAAGGCAAGAGCCCGGTGCAATGCGCCTTCAAAATCATCAACCGTTGAAAAGCCGCTTCCCATTTCATCCTTCTCATCGAGCAGAGCGTAAGGAACGTCCGTGCCTTGCGATGTTCCTGACAGCGATGTCCAACCTCCCGGATTCAACTCCGCCAGAGCAGCTTTAACAGCAGTCTTATCCGATGCGGCATTGACTTTAACTCTTGTGCTATCCATTGTTGCGACGCCTCCTGATGCGTTGGACAACCCGGCGCTCCCGAACGTTAATGTTGCCGCCAGCAGCAAGGCCGTCCATGACTTGACTTTCCCCTTCATTACATGTTCACCCAATCTTGTTTCCTCCTCTTTCTCCATTCCATAACGTACTAGTAAGGAAACTAGCAAAATCCGAGCCAAGTATGAAATGTAAGCAAAATTAACATGGGAAGAGTGTATGTGGCGCTATGGTCACGGAACTGCTCCGTTTTGTGCTTCCATGTGTCATCCTAGTTGGTATTCTTCGGCAATGGGATAGACCCATCTGGCAACCAGTTTTGAGCATTTAAGTACATTTGATGAGGATTTGATCATAATTTGAATGGGTACTTAAGTGGCATTATTTTTGCTAGTAGATGATGAATAGATTTAAGCAACAGTTGAGCAGGGAGATGACAGCTATGGATTTGGAGAAGCGCAAGGTGGCCCAGTGGATTGAAGGACAACATGCGGTATGGAATGCCGCCAGCAGAACCATCTGGGAAAACCCTGAACTCGGGCACCGTGAAGTGAAAGCTGCCCAGTTATTAAGCGGAATGTTAGAGGAATTCGATTTTCAGGTTACCAGGGGAACCGCGGGGTTGCCTACAGCCTTTCATGCATGCTATGACTCGGGCAAACCCGGTCCACATATTGCTTATTTGTCAGAATACGATGCGTTGCCCGGACTGGGTCATGCGTGCGCGCATAATATTATCGGCGTTATGAGCTTGGCTGCAGCCGTGTCTCTAAGAGCGGTTGTGGACTCCCATGGCGGAGCTGTTTCCGTCTTCGGAACACCGGCCGAGGAAACGAGCGGAGCGAAAGTAACGCTCGCTGAGCAAGGTTACTTTAAAGGCATTGACGCCGCCATGATGGCACATCCGGCTTCCGTTTATGAACGGAGCGGGAAATCTTTGGCATTGGAAGCTCTGCAGTTTGAATTCCACGGACGCTCCGCCCATGCGGCTTCCGGGCCGCACAAGGGAATTAACGCATTGGACGCGACCCTGCTGACATTCACGGCCATTAATGCTTTGCGGCAACACCTGACGCCGGAGGTCAGAATACACGGTGTTATTACGAAAGGCGGCGAAGCGGCCAATATCGTCCCGGACTACGCCTGTGCGCAGTTCTACGTTCGCACCGCTTCCAAGAACACATTGCCTGGCATTGTGGACAAAGTGAAGAACTGCGCCGAAGCCGCCGCGTTAGCTACAGGCTGCCGTTTGGAGATTTCAAATTACGAGCTCGGATATGATGACTTAATGACGAATGAAGCGTTGTCGGACCTGTTCACAGGTAACTTGGTAGCGTTAGGTGTTCCGCCTGAGAAGATCAAGCAAGGCTTGGATCACGGATCGATCGATATGGGAAATGTGAGTCATGTGGTGCCGGCCATTCATCCCTATGTGCAAATGCCGGATTGTCCCTACGGAGGGCACACCGTCGAATTTCGCGATGCCGCAGGGGATGAGCGCGGGCAGCATGCCTTGTTAATGGGCGCCAAGGCGCTGGCTTGGACCGGGTTGGATTTGCTGACACAGCCGCTTTGTCTGCAAGACGTCAAGGATGAGTTTGCCGCGAGAAAAGGATTGGAGTCCAGTTTGGTAGTCTAGTTTGCAGTGGAACGCCAAAAAGAGGTTAAACCGTATTAGGGTTTAACCTCTTTTAATTTAGGCTGTTGTTTGTTGTCACCTGGAGTCACCTCAGCGTAAACAGTTACCGTCTTATGTTGCAGTTTTCCATTAATGTACCTTTAAGTAACTATTTACTCTCGAGTGTTGTGAACTTTCTTTATTTCTCAGCACTCGAGATTGTCGGCGGCGTATTAAGTAACGAATTCTCTCGTGTGCAGTCACCGCAGCACACTAGAGAATTCGGTTACCTTTTTTATGAAATACTCTTAGGACAGCCGAATATAGCGTATTTGGCTAGCACATGAGAGTAAACAGTTACCGTCGCCGGATTTAGCGAAATTGAGTGTCACCTCAACGTAGACATTTACCGTCATGCCATGCACCAACTCCACTTTCCTATAACCGAAACTTCCCCGCCTCCGCCACTAGCCGATCCGCTAACATCTGCACCTGCTCCGCTTCCTGCCGGATGGCGCGCACCGCCTGAAGCTGTTCGTCGCTGACCGAGACAATCCCGTCCGAAGCGGCGGCGGACTCTCTGGAAATCAGCTCAATCTCATGCATCCCCCCGACGAGTTGCCCCGAGGATGCCTTCACTTCGCCGAAGGATAAGCGGATCGCCTCGATATCACCGGCCATACGCTGCATCTGGGTCGCTATCGAACCAAAGGCTTCCTCCGTCTTCTGGACCGCCGCATCCTGCTCCGTGGCTCCAAGCTCCAGCAGCCGCACGCCCTCTCGCAGATGAGACATTCCGCCCTCCATTCGGCCGATGGTCTCATCGATTCTGCGCACTTCGCTCTTCGTCTTGTCGGCCAACTTCTTAATTTCCTTCGCCACATAGGCGAAGCCGCGCCCATGAGCGCCGGCATGAGCCGCCTCGATGGATGCATTGATTGCAATCAAGTTAATCATTTCCGACATCTGCCGAACCGTATCCACCATGCGCACAATCGCTTTCCCGTTGTCGGAAGTTTCCCGGACGTCTTCGATCAGCTTGGCCGAGACCTCGCTATACTTGGCATGCGCGAGGGATAAACGTTCCATCTCGGCAAGCCCCCGCTCGCCTAATTGTTGCGAGCCCGACGTTAGCAGGGCAATACGCTCCGCGGAATCGTTAACCTGACGAATCTGCACATCAATGTCGGCCAGCTGCCCCAGCCCTTCGCTCATACGCCGCTCCTGTTCACCGGCCCCCGCCGCAATCTGCCGAACCGCGGCGCCTGCTTCCTCCGTGTGCGCCTCCGTCTGTTGCGACGCGGCGGCCAAAGCGGAAGCCGAATCTGAAAGTTGATTCGAAGCGTCCAGCACACCGCGGAACGCTGCTCCCACATGCGCGGCCATATCGTTGAAACCGTCGGCCAGCTCAGACAACTCTTTGCCTTTCACACCGCTGACCCGGTACAGCAGGTTCCCTTGACCTATAATCCGGGCCCCTTTCAGCAACTCCTCTATAGATGTGAAGAGTGCGCGGGTTATAGCCAATCCAATCCATATCATGAGCAACACAGCAACAGCCGCAGACAGTCCCAGCAGCACCGTCATGCCGGAACGCGTCCGATCCCGATCCTGTTCCATCTCGATCAGATTCTGCGCCAGACGGTTGTTAACCGAAGAAATTTGCTTCTGCAACCGCTGTTGATTATTTTGTAAATCACTTGTTAATTGAGTTTGGGATTGTGCCAAAGCGACCAACCGCTCAAACAACTCACCATACTTGTTTAAATTACGCATAAGTATGGCCCGCTCCGCCTCCAGCATTACCGTAGAGCCCTGCAGAGAGGCACGCATCTCCCGGAAACGATTGAGGAACGTTTCGGCCACAGCCGCATCCCGTCTCCACAGGAAATCCTTCTCCGTCTGCCTGAGGTACAACATGCCGGACAACAGTTCTAATTGATTGTTGGCTCTAACTGTATTTTCAAAAGAAGTGGCGGAATAAACCATATCGGTAGTCAAAGCGTTCATATCTCCGACGTTGCCGATTAACCCCTCAAACCCCTTGCCATAGGACGCAGCGTCTTTACCCATTTGCGAAACAGCAGATGCCTCCTCTGCATTTCCGGAAATCACTTGGTACTCCCTAATGGATGTATCCAGACGGGTCAGAGACTGCTTGACGTCATCGCCAAGCTTTGGATCCAATGCAGCCAGCAATTGGCTTTCGCCCAATTCGATTTCACTTAACGTCTCACGGATTCTTGCTCCCGCGTCCTTGGCCTCGAGCACGTTCTTTACCCGCTCATCCGACCTGCGCGATTCCCATTGGGTATAGAACACAGCCAAACTTAACAGCACCAGACTTAATACAGCAATACCTGTCAACAATATCAGGTTGTACCGAATCCCTCTGTGCAACATCCCACCACTTCCGCTTCTTTGCAAAATTAAACCACTGCCGCGCGCAATGTAAATACCGGTTCAATCGTTCCAACCGGAGTATGTGCGCGATTCCTTAGCGTCGGTGTATGATACGATGCCAAAGCAGCTTGACGCTCGTCGCTAAGCGCGCCCAATTGGCGTAACGTCTCCATGACCGCGGGAAAAGCGGCGCGAATATTACCGTCCTCCACTTTCACCGCGATACCGAGCCCTTCCCGCGGCAACCCGACGCCATAGACGCCTTCCGCCCCCGCCTTAGCCACCAGATCGCCGCTGGCAACCCGCATTAAATCAGTGCATAACACTTCACGGCCTGCCACCATCTCCGGATGGGCGGTCATCGCTTTCACTATGCGGGACACCGCAAGGCGCAACTGATTCGACTCCAGACCTTCCGGCCGGGCAAACCGAGCATAAATCAAAGCCATTCGGTCGAGCCCCATCCCGTACGTCGGCACGCCGCAGCCGTCGATAGCCACGGCTAATGAATCCGCGGACAAGCCGGTAACCTCGCACAGGGTTCCCGCAATCATACGCTGCACAGGATGTTCAGGCAGATGATAAGCTTCGATGTCGCTCTGCAGAAATTTCGCCAGGGCCAACATGCCCGCATGCTTGCCAGAGCAGTTATTATGCACCGTGCAAGCCTGTCCTCCGCCCCGGAGCAGATTCTCGGCGCTTTGCGGATCATAGGGAAGATGCGATCCGCATTGCAATGCCGACTCATCCAGCCCCAGGCGGTGCAGCATACCGCGCACCGTGTCCACATGCATCTCTTCCCCATTATGGGAGCCGCAGCAGATGGCAATCTCCCGGTCGGACATCAGAAACCGTTCCGCGGCGCCGGATTGCACTAAAGGGATCGCCTGCACCGGTTTAAGCGCGGAACGGGTAAAGGTCAATCGTTTGGGGTCCCCGACCGAATATAATAATTTACCTGTCGCATCCATGACGGCGATATGCCCGCGGTGCTTGCTTTCCGTGTAGGGCCCCCTCTTAACCACAACTAAATCTTCTTCCATGCGGGACCTCCCTTTCTGTAGCGCCACTAAGTAAAGCTTAAGTATATAAATGGCAAGCGACCGAGCGGCCGCCGCCCATATCTGTCATCTCTGGTCGAACGGACTTGCAGTGCTCCATCACCTGGGGACAACGTGTCCAAAAAGCGCAGCCCTTCGGCGGATCGGCAGGCGAAGGCACATCGCCTTTCAGCACAATCCGTTCTTTGACCGCCTTCGGGTGGGAACGGGGAATGGCGGACAGCAATGATTGCGTGTAAGGATGCAGCGGTCGCTCATACAGCGCTTTGGCCGGAGCAAGCTCCGCCATCCTTCCGAGATACATGACCCCGATGCGGTGTGAAATGTGCTTCACAACAGCAAGATCATGAGAGATGAACAAGAAGCCGACCTGCAGCTCCTTCTGCAAATCCGTCATCAAGTTGATAATCTGGGATTGAATGGAGACATCCAGAGCCGATACCGGTTCGTCGGCCACGACGACCTGCGGGCGTAACACCAGTGCGCGGGCGATACATATACGCTGACGCTGTCCGCCGGAAAATTCATGCGCATAACGGTGCAACTGTCCGCTGTTGAGTCCGCACAGCTCCATCACTTCCCGGATGCGCGTTAATTGCTCCGCCCGGCTGCCGATGCCGTGCGCTTCAAGCGGTTCCCGCAGAATACGTTCGACGGTCATACGCGGATTCAGAGACGAGTACGGATCCTGGAACACCATTTGCATATTCCGGCGTCTCGACCTTAACGCGTCCGCGTCCAATCCGGACAGGTCTTCTCCCTGGAACCGAACAATGCCGTCCGTAGGTCGAATCAGTTGCATGACCGCGCGTCCGGTTGTGGACTTTCCGCAACCCGACTCCCCGACGATGCCCAGCGTCTCGCCGCGCCCCAGCTGAAAGGACACGTCATCTACCGCTTTGACGTAGCCTGTTGTTTTGCGGAGAAGTCCGCTTTTGATTGGAAAATAGACTTTCAGATTCTGTACATCCAGCAATGATTCATTCATGGAAACCGGCACCTCCCTGCGATTGCGACCTGTTGCCGCTTCCGCTTCCTGCTGTAACCCCAGACACAACGTTGCTTTCCAAGCCATGGCCGATTGCGGCACCGCCCGCATACGCCGTTTCAGACGCCATCCAGCAACGTACCCGATGCCCGCCTCCCAGATCACTCAGCTCCTGTTCCTGCTCTCTGCACACATCTACCGCATAGTTACAACGCGCGGCAAAGCGGCAGCCCTGCACGACAGTCCCTGCCTGAGGGACCTGGCCCGGAATCGAAAACAAACGGTCGCGCTCTTCCTCCAGATTCGGAATCGATTGCATTAAGCCGCGGGTGTAGGGATGCATCGGCCGCTCGAATAACGTATCCGCATCGGCTTCTTCAACGATTTCCCCCGCATACATCACCATCACGCGGTCGCACATCTCCGCGATGACGCCCAGATCATGCGTAATCAGCATAATTGAAGTGCCCGTTTGCTCCTTTAAACCTTTCATCAAATCAAGAATTTGCGCTTGAATCGTTACGTCCAAAGCCGTAGTCGGTTCGTCGGCGATCAGCAGCTGCGGCCGGCAAGCCAGCCCCATCGCGATCATGACGCGCTGCCGCATCCCGCCGGACAACTGAAACGGAAAGGATTTATAGATCTGCTCCGCACGGGCAATTCCTACCGTTTTTAACATCTCTATGGAAATCTCACGGGCTTCGCTATTCGATACATTCCGATGCAGCAGCAGCACTTCATCCATCTGCTTGCCGATCCGAAACACCGGATTCAGCGATGTCATCGGCTCCTGGAAAATCATCGAGATATCATTGCCCCGCACTTTGCGCATCTCCTGGTCGCTGAGCTTGAGCAAATCCTTGCCGTTCAACCGCACGGTACCGGCGCTGATCCGACCCGGAGGAGAAGGAATTAACCGCATAATCGACAAGGAGGTCATGCTCTTCCCGCAACCGGATTCCCCTACAACGCCGAGCGTCTCTCCTTTGCGGATATTGAACGTGATGCCTTTAACGACCTTGAATTCTTTGCCTTCATTCTTCAGTGTAACTTCCAGATTTTCCACTTCCAGCACATGATCCGTCATGTTCGACCTCCTAATCTTTCAGCTTCGGATCGAGCGCGTCGCGCAAACCGTCCCCAAGAATGTTAAAGCACAGTACCGTTACGAGAATGGCTAATCCGGGGAACAAAATCGGAAATAACAACCCCGAGCTGTTATTCTTCGCGGCATTCAGCATGGCGCCCCACTCGGGAGCCGTAACATCCGCGCCCAAGCCCAGATAGCTGAGCCCCGCGCCGATCAGAATCGCGCTTCCGATCCGCATCGTCAGATAAATCATAATGACCGACAGCGTTCCGGGAAAGATATGGCGGCGAATGATAACGGAATCCTTCACGCCGATCGAACGGGCCGCTTCAACATACGTCATTTCCTTGAGCGAAAGCACGCTGCCGCGGACGATTCGAGTGAAGATCGGCACGGTGAAGGTGGCCACCGCCAGGATGACGTTGATCGTACCCGGACCCAGCACCGCGATGACGAAGATCGCCAGCAGCATGCCCGGAAAGGATAGCAGGATATCGGCGCCCCGCGTGATAAGCATGTCGAGTTTGCCGCCGTAGTAACCGGACAGCAGACCGAACAGAACGCCGATTGCCGCACCCACAAATACGCTGACAAATCCGATAATCAAGGTCTGCTGCGTTCCGGCGATAATCCGGGATAAGATGTCCCGGTTCGCATGATCCGTTCCGAACGGGTGGCGCTCGGATGGCGGCTGATGTTTGTACAAATCCTCAAGCGAAGCATAGGACTCTTTAAGCGTAAGAGCGGTGAGCACCGGGGCCTGCACCTCCGCCCCTCCTGCAATGCCCGCGCCTACCGGAACAATCAGGAGCGAAGCGGTTTGCCCCGCCGACACCTTCACAATCCCCGTTCCGTTGCGATTGGCGCTAATCTCCCCTTCCGGCGTTACACCGACAACCAGAGGCGTCAAGGATTCATAGCTCAATCCTTCTTGGGCCTTAGCTGCATCCGAGGTTACGAAGCCGTTATCGGCTTTCTTCTCCTTACCGGCTCCCTCCGCAGCCGCCTGCTTCGCCACCGCCTCAGAGTTAGCCAGCCGGGTTCCGTCGGTCAGCACACCGCTTAACGCCGCGGCAACCGTGTCTCCAATGGCCAGCGGCGCTTCCAGCGGCTGCACGAACAGCTGCGATAACTGCGGCGAACGCGCATCAGCGGATACGCCCACTTCTACGACGGCGGACACGTCTCCGCTGCGCAGCACGACGGCCGTATTACCGCGCGTCACCGCGCGCAGCACGATCCCGCCGTCTGCTCCGGCAGCGGAGCGCAGCACTTCGCGCTTCACCGCTTCGGCCGTGAGTTTCGGCACGGCGTCCACCGTTGTGCCGTCGCTCATCAATCCTTGAACGGGTACCTTCCACTCTGTCAGGGAAGCAATGTTAATGCCTTTGGCGTCATATTGATCCGTCACCGGCCGGTCCGGCGTGTAAGGCGTCAGGAACGGCGAGAAGATCCCAGTTAATACGATGAGTACTATGACAATACCGGCAATGACCGCCAGCCTTTGTTTCATGAACTTCGTCTTGAAAGCACGAAAAGGGGTGTAAACCGGTTCTGCCGCCGGATCGGTCGGCACAGCCCCCTTTTTCCCGAAGATGGAGAAAGGAGAAGTGGATGTTGGGCTAGGTTTCATGGCGTTTCTCCTTTAGTCATAACGAATTTGCGGATTCAGCAGCCCGTAGCTGATGTCCACCAGCAGGTTGACGATCAGGAACTGAAATGAAAACAGCAGTATTAATGCCTGGACAACGGGATAATCCCGGCTTGAGATGGAATCGACTAGCAGCGCGCCCAACCCCGGATATGCGAATACGCTTTCAACGACCGAAGCGCCGCCGATGAGAAACCCGAACTGCAAGCCTGTCATCGTGACGACCGGGATTAACGCGTTACGCAGGACGTGAGACCAGACGACTACCCGTTCTTTCTGACCTTTGGCACGGGCGGTACGCACATAATCTTCTCTCAACACTTCCAGCACAGAGGCTCTTGTGAACCGGGCAATGACGGCCGCGACACCCAAGCCTAAAGTCAGAGAAGGCAGCAGGAGATGCTTCCACGTGCCGGCGCCGCCGGAAGGCAGCCATCCGAGCTGTACGGAGAACACTTGCACGAGCACCATGCCGAACCAGAATTCGGGAACGCTGAGCGCAGTGATGGTCGATACCATACCAATCCGATCCCATATCGTATTACGTTTTGTTGCCGAAATGATGCCCGCGAGCAGCCCGAACAAGATCGCCCATCCCATCGCCACCATCGTAAGCACCGCGGTAGACCAGCCTCGTTCCATTAACTGTCCCGCCACATCCGACTTGGTTCGGTAAGACTTGCCGAAATCCCCTTGGCTGACAATGTTCCACAGATAGCGCCCATATTGCACGACCACATGATCGTCGAACCCTTCCAACGCTCTGTATTTCTCATATGTAGCTTTATCCAGATCATTACCGTAAATAATCCGAATCGGATCCGACGGGGTCAGACGTATGAGCATGAATGACAGAACCGATACGATGAGAAGAATCGGGATGATGCCGAAGATCCGCTTGACGATAAAACTTAGCAACCGACTCCCTACTTTCTTTGTTTAAAATGTCCGTTGCCAGGCGGATATGCGCCCTTAAACGGAAAGGCAGACCCGACACCTTCAGGCGCCGGGACCGCGATTTTCCAGAACTATTCTTTCGTAACGTTGTTCAGATCCATGTAACCGTTAGGAATGATGACTACGTTAGCCACATTCTTGCGCTTGCCCACGATAGACTCCGGGCTGTACAGGAACGTCCATGCTGCGTCTTCAAAAATAATCTTTTGCACATTAGCATAAATCTCTTGCGTTTTCGCCGCATCCGGCGTAGCCAAAGCCTCATCCAGAAGCTTATCTACCTCTTTATTTACGTAGAAGTTACTGTTGTTGTAGTTCGGCGGGATGCGGGTGGAGTGGAAGTTCGGACGCAATCCCCAATCCGCTTCGCCTGTACCCGGGGACCAGCGGCCAATGTACATATCCGTTTCTTTACCTGCATCCAGCTTGTCGAACATCGTACCGGACTCCAGCGGAACTACTTTGGCGTTGATGCCGATTTTGCTTAATTGAATAGAAACATTCTCGGCTACCGCGATAAATTCGGTCTCGTTACGAGTCCATAGCGTCGCGTCAAAACCTTTCTCGTAACCGCCTTTTTTCATCAGTTCTTTCGCTTTTTCCACATCGAATGCGTAAGGGGTTTGCGCGGTATAACCGACTACGTTAGGCGCGATTGCGGAATCGGCGATGCGGCCGTAACCGTTCACGACTTGCGCGATCAACTGCTCTTTATCCAGCGCGTAGTTCATCGCCTGACGCACATCTTTGTTGTATTGCTTCTTCGTTATATTGGCGCCCACGTAGTACACGTCCATGGACGGGGTTTTGCTGATATCCAGATCCGCGCTGCCTTCAAGCTCTTTGGCGCTTAAGGAAGGCACATTTTTCACGATGTCCAGTTCGCCTGTTTTCAACATGTTAATACGTGTGCTTGCCTCTGTAACCGGCTTGTATGTAATGCTCTCGAGCTTGGCTTTGCCCTCCGCATTCCAATAACCGTCATAAGGGACCACTTTCACATACTGACCGTCTTTCCACTCCGCGAACTTGTAAGGACCTGTGCCTACCGGCGAACGATCCAGGTTATAGTTCGGATCTTTCTTCTTCTTATCCAGCTCCAGCGGGGAAATGACGGATCCTGCGGAATGCGTCATGTAAGCCGCCATCGCGGAGTTCGCGTCCTTGGAGGAGATCGTCAAATGAAGCTCATCCACCACTTTAATATCTTCAATGAAGGAGAAGAAGCTGGCGCGGGCCATCTTGTTATCCTTGTTGCGCACGAAATCCAGACCGTCTTTCACGACTTGAGCCGTCAGCTTGGAACCGTCGTGGAACGTTACGCCTTCACGAAGGGTGAAAGTTACGGACTTCGCATCCGGGCTTACGACATATTCCGTTGCAAGCAACGGTTGAATTTTCATGTTCTGATCCAATTTCAGCAAGCCTTCGAACATGGAACCTTGAACACCGGTGGAGTTGCCGTCTGTCGAGTTAAACGGGTTCATGGAAGTCGGCTCCGCTTCAATCCCTACAGTCAACGTTTGCGGTACCGGCGCGGGTTCCGGCTCAGGCGCAGGCTCTTCCGTCTTCGCCGCGTTCGTTCCGGTGTTGCCTTCTTTCGCTTCCGTGTTCTCCGGTGTGTTTCCGTTGTTACTGTTACAAGCGGTAAGCCATGTCAGAGACAACATCAGAACAAGCAACATGCCAAGCCATTTACGATTTCTCAAATACTCCATCCCCTTCTCAAACCCCATATTGTTAAGAAATTTCCCCTCGTGATGATTCGAAATCCCTTTGACTATACCTTAAGCAACATCTGTGCCAACTTCAGGGAATGTGAACTTAAATGACATTCAAAATCTTTCTCCCTGCCGATAACGATATTAAAACGCTTACTTACTTTACGAAAAATTTACATTGATAGATTAGCTGACATTTTGCTAGAATATGGTCATAGATGGTTCCTTGATGGTTTACCAATTTCGGTTTTAACAGGAAGGAGCAACATAAACGATGGCCCAAATCCTCACCCTGCTTGCCGGCACCAAAGAAACGCGGAAAACACTGCATGCTCAATTGGAAGATATTCTGGGCAATTATGTCCGGGCTGAAAGCTTTTCCTTGGAGGAACAGGATATTCCGTCCGTGATACATGATCGAATGATCATTCTCTCGTCCCATTTGATCGAGGAGGAAGTCTCTCCTTTTATCGGGCAAGGCTGTCATGTCATTACCGCCGACCGGATCACCAATTACGAGCACATCGATAAACTTTTGCAACTCCCCAAGGGCACGCGCGCTCTTTATGTCAATGACTTTCCTGAAACCGTTTCGGAATCCATTACCAACCTGCTGGAGCTCGGCATTGACAACATTGAGTACATTCCCTATTTTCCAGGCAAAAAAAACCTGCACCGCGTCCCCCTGGCCATCACACCCGGCGAATTCGAGCTTGTTCCCGAATATGTGACTGACATTATTAACATCGGACCGAGGCTCATTGACATTACAACCATTACGGAAATCATCCGGTTTCTGCAATTGCCGGCGGCGGTAGGTCGAGAGATCTCGAACCGTTTTACAGGCAAAATCATTGAACTCAGCAAGAAACTGGCACTCACCAACGCTGAAACCGAGCAATTGAACGATCATTTCAAGCATGTGCTGAACGGTGTCAATGACGGCATTATGGCGTTGGACACCCGGGGACGGATCACTGTATTTAATGAAATTATGGAGACGGCTTCTCGGATGTCCTCGCGTTATGCGATCGGCAGGCCTTTAGTGGAAGTCATTCAACATCCGGAATTGGTGAAATATATCGTTGGCGAATCGGACCCCGGCGGGCAATGCTTTGCATTGAATCAGACGGATTTTATGGTCGAGAAGCTTCATTTGAAAACCGAGGACAGTATCGTGGTTACGTTCAAGGACATGCATGAGACGATCAAAATGGAGCGCACCTTACGCCGCGAGCTGGTCAAGAAGGGCTTTGTGGCCAAGTACAGCTTTCAGGACATTATCGGGGACAGCCCGCTGCTCAACAAGACCAAAGATGTGGCGGCCAAGCTGGCCAAGACGGATCTCACGGTGCTGATTGAAGGGGAAAGCGGCACCGGTAAGGAGCTTTTTGCCAGCGCCATGCACAACGCGTCGTTTCGGAATCAACAGACATTCCTGGCCATTAACTTTAGCGCTTTATCCGAGGATTTAATTGAGAGCGAGCTGTTCGGGTATGAGGAAGGAGCGTTTACGGGGGCCAAAAAAGGCGGTAAAACCGGTCTCTTCGAGCAAGCCAACGGCGGCACCATCTTCCTCGATGAAATCGGGGACATCTCATTAAAGCTGCAGGCGAGGTTGCTTCGGGTGCTGCAAGAGAAGGAAATTATGCGGATTGGCGGCAGCAAAATCATCCCTATTGACGTGCGGGTCATCGCCGCAACCAATAAAGACCTTCTGCAGATGATTGATTTGGGCAAATTTCGGGAGGATTTGTATCACCGCTTGAAGGTGCTCTATCTGCATCTGCCGGAGCTTCGAAAGCGCAAGGAAGATATTTCGCGGTTGATTCGCCATTTCACTCGTGTTACGGGCCGCGACAGCGTGGTCATTCTGCCTGAAGTATTGCACCGGTTAACGCAATATGAATGGTTCGGCAATATCCGCGAATTAAAGAATACGCTGGATTACATGCTGGCGGTATGCGACGGCGACGTGGTTACGCTGGACGACATCCCGGAGGAGCATTTCTTCCAGCGGAGCGCGGCCGGGAACCGGGGCGAGCTGGTGTACCGCTCCGACGGCACGGCTGTGGGCGGCTCACGCGAGAGTGACGCGGTTGTGGCGATCTCGGATGAGGAGGAATTATTATTCATCCTCGAGACGGTGTATCTGTACAACCGCAAGGGCGAGCCTGTGGGCCGGCAGAAGATTTCGGAGAAATCTTCCCGAAGCTCGCGTCCGCTGAGCGAGCAGCAGATTCGCCACCGGGTTGATCAGCTGGAGCAGGACGGCTATCTGATCGTGAGCCGCGGCCGTACCGGGATTAAGCTGACGCAGTCGGGGTTGGGGAAGTTGGTTGCATCGGGCGTTCCGTTGTCGGCGGTGACATAAGGGAGCTTGATGTGTGTTGAAATCTATTGGTGGAGTGATCTACTGTTGCGCGTGTGGGAGGGAAGGGGGTGTGGTTTCGGCCTCTCTTGACTTCGTATTCCCTTCATTAGGTTAAGGCGGTTGGAATACGAAGTCAAAGGATGCACGTAAACTCTACACCACACCCCCGTTCCCTCTTCGGTTCTACCCAGTAGATGGTTCCACCTAAACATTTCAACACACTTTACAAGCGACTTAGGTCACTCCGACAACTTCACTTGGCAAATTAGCGGGTCCCCGGTGAATGCGGGGACCCGCTGGTGTGTTGGTGGTGACATAATGAGATTTATGTGTGTTGAAAGATTTGGCGGAAAGATCTACTGTTGCGCGTGTGGGAGGAAAGGGGGTGTGGTTTCGGCCTCTCTTGACTTCGTATTCACTTGATTAGGTTAAGGCGGTTGGAATACGAATTCAAAGGATGCACGTAAACTCTACACCACACCCCCGTTCCCTCTTCGGTTCTACCCAGTAGATGATTCCACTAAACATTTCAACACACTTTACAAGCGACTTAGGTCACTTTGACAACTTCACTTGGCAAAATAGCGGGTCCCCGGTGAATGCGGGGACCCGCTTCTATGTGGTGAATGAACAATACGGCTATGAACGAGCAGGAAAATAAAAAACACTAGTGGAATATATTGTCGATACATTATCTTAGAGTTCGTTTAGGAGGAAATACTCATGTTGGAATCCATAAAGGAAGAGTATATCTCATCCAATAAGAAAAGTTGGGATGAAGCGGCGCCAAGATTTTTCGGAAGAACCGCGCTTCCTATATACGGTCCATTTCTACCCAAAGAAAACGAACTTAAGCTATTCGGTGATCTTTCGGGTAAGAAGGTTTTAGAAATCGGTTGTGGTAGTGGACACTCCCTGAAATATATGTCCTCGCAGGGAGCCTCAGAGCTTTGGGGAATAGATTTATCCGATACGCAAATTGAGACAGCACGAAACCTGCTCTCGGATTGCACAACTAAATTAAATCTTTTCCAAGGAGCGATGGAAAAGAATCCCGGTATCCCAGTCGAGTATTTTGACATTGTTTATTCAATTTATGCAATTGGTTGGTCTGTGGACTTGCGAATGACACTCCGCAATTTATACGACTATTTGAAGCCCGGTGGAAGTTTTATCTTTAGTTGGGAGCATCCGCTTCACAATCGTTTAAGCCAAAACGGCAATCAAATAATAATTAACAAGTCTTACCATGAAGAGGGTCTTCAGCAGTGTGAACCATGGGATAGTCCGGCTATAATGAATCAATTGAAGCTTAGCACGTATATTAATGAGTTAATTCAAGCCGGCTTTCAAATTGAAAGAGTTGTTGAAGATGTTGTCATCCAAGAGGAAATAAATTCGGATGCAGTGTGGTACACACATCAAAAGGCAGTATTAATTCCTCCCGCTTTTATTATAAAGTGTACAAAAAAGTAAGGAGTAAAATAGATGCGAAGGGATTTCAAATTAATCTTGGTTTATGGGTTAATTAAATGATTCTTATGGGCAGTCAGTCCTTTTGAGTTGTTGTCTAGAATCGACTAAAGACTTCAAAAGAGAAACCACTCCATATTGAATAGGAGTGGTTCATTCCATATACCTCCACAACCACAAGGATATCAATACAAGGCAATGATCAAAAAATAGTTGGGATCATTCCCCCGTCCATACGGATCGGAGAACCTTTAAAGGCCGAAGCATAAGGACTGCACACAAATGCAGTTAATCTGCCTATCTCCATTGGCCTGATAAAGCGCTGTATTTCAGATTGAGGCAGATTCGTGGTCATGAAATCTTTCTCTTTTTCGGAAAAAGTCATATTGGTATCAGGATAGATCCCCTCAATGATTTGTTGTACATTCTCAGAGAGTGTCGGTCCTGGCATGATCGTATTGACAGTAACTTCTGTTCCTCTTGTTAATTTGGATAAACTTTTGGATAAGGATAATAGCATCGACTTGGTCATACAATACTGCGGCATTTGCCCCGAAGGCATCACGGCTTCTTCACTTGCAATAAAGATGATGCGGCCATAATCCTCTTTTAACATGTTGGGCAGATAAAATTTAGTTAATCCGTTTGCAGCAAGAACATTCGTACGGAAGTATTTGTCCCATACCTCATCGTCAACGTCCTCATAATTCATGATTTCATAGATACCCATGTTGTTAACTAGAATATCCACTTTGGGGTATTGTCTAAATAAAGCTTCTCTTTGCTCAAGATCCACAAGATCGGCTGCAGCATTCTGAGGAGAAGTCGCAGGGAAATTCAACTTGATCTCATTTACAGTTCGTTCTGCCTCTTCATAATTTCGGCCGTTAATGAATACATGAACACCTTCTTTGGCAAGCTCCATCGCAATTGCTTTACCTATACCTCGCGTTGATCCTGTAACTAAAGCTGTTTTGTTATGTAATCCCATATCCATCATACATCGCCCTCATCATTCTGTGTCTTTCACATTCTGTGATAGGGATTATACTACCTTGTCCGGATTGTTCAGTAACTAGCTTTATACGCCAAGGTTCTTGTGTCACACGCCAATCATACAACCCGGGAAGGGCTAGAGCCGCATCGCCCTAGTAGCAGCGTGTTTATTACGCCAATTCGAAGGAGTATCGCCTTCCCAAAGTCGGAAAGCGCGATAGAACGAGTTCTGGTCTTCATATCCGATCAAGAAAGCCACTTCCTTAATACCGAGCGAGGGATCGGCCAAGTAAGCTCGCGCCTGTTCATGTCTAGCTTGGGTTAGCAGAAGCTTGAAGCTTGTTTGGTCATCCGTCAGCCGGCGCTGCAAAGTACGGCCGCTCATATTCAGCTCTTTAGCCACCGTCTTAATGTCGGGTTGTCTCCCTGGGAGACTCCGTATCATAATCCATTTGACCGTCTCGGCAATGGATTGATTACGCTTATGCTCATCCAAGGATTGGTCCAGAACAGGAGTCAGCATCTGCAGTAACTCTTCGTTGTATGAGATAAAGGCGAGGTCCAAATCCCGCCGATGTAACGATAACCGGTTACTCTGCGCACCCGACCGAATAGGACAACCGAAATAAGCTTCAAGCAGCTGCACATCCCCCATAGGTTGCGAAAATTCGACGAACTGCGCATTCAAAGGTTGACCTGTGCCACGACGCCCAAGCTCCAGAAGAAAGGCCAATGTGATACCAACCAAGATCGGCGGGCCGGCTAGACCGGTAGACAACCATTCGAGTTCGATTACACAGTGCTCCCCCTCCTCTGTAATAAGCAAGCCTTCCGGTGGACACAGTTGTTTGTAGCGAGCCATCCTGTACAGAGCATCCCGATAGTCACGAGCGTGATAAGTCGCCATAACGGGCGGCGGGTATTTCGTTGTATCGAAAGCGGTGGCGAGGTTGATAATCGCTTCGGCCGTATCACCGAATAAATCTGAATAAGCCTGCCATATCGCAAAATATTGGGAAATCGTTACTTCCGGCTGAGTCATAATAGTAAGAGGCAATTGTGCTTTACGAGCTACTTCTTGGGCAGTCATCCCTAATTGCTGTAATCCCTCCCAAAAACCCTTTGGAAATTTAATACGCTCAGAAGTATGAGTTTTCATATATGGCCTCCTTCACAAACTTCTAAACTATATAGAATACCCTATTCAATTCTAGTATAATTGGATAGAGTAACGCTATTCTAGCACAAGACCTCATGGGAGCGTGGTTACCATTCAAATATCCATAAACGAGATGCAATATTACAAAAATTTTGATGAAATCGCCAGAGACATATTAGCCATGGCCAAAGAGTCTCTGCCCGACAGGCTTATTTACTTAACTTCTTTTGCCAGAAAAAAACAAATGATTCTTAAGCTTTCCGAACCGAACCCGAGCATTCATATTCATGAAGGCATGGTTATCGATATAAACGACACGGTTTGTAATCAAATTGATTTTGACAATAATGCACCTTTAATCTATGAGGATATGAGTAGGGAAACGAAACTGGATGACTTGAGACAAGCCCTGATCGGCGCGAATATTAATTCCTATCTAGGTGTTCCCATCATTCTTTCTAATGGCGAGGCATTCGGTACGCTGTGCGCTGTTCATACCCATGCCAATACAATTACCGCGAAGAGCACGAATACGATCCAAACTATCGCCAAAATGTTCTCCTATTATCTAGACTTAGAGCGTCTGGCTTATCGAGATTCCTTAACCGGTCTCTATAATCGTCAGTTTCTATATAAATATTTTGAAGAAAAGTTTGGTACCGGCGGAGCTTTATTCTTTCTTGATTTGGATGGTTTTAAGAATATTAACGACAGTTACGGACATGAAGCGGGAGATTTCATATTACGGGAAGTTGCTTTAAGGCTTGAGGGTTTCGTTCAGCGGCACAATGGTGTCGCGGTTAGATTAGGCGGAGATGAATTCGTCATTAACCTGATTGATCACTTGAGCAAAGAAGAATGGGGTAAGCACGCGGAATATTTACTCTCTCAATTATCTTCTTGGGATATTCCATTGGAAGGGTTTCAATTGTCTGTCAGTATCGGGATTGCCCTTTATGCTCCAAGCGACGGCAACCCGTTGAAAGTCGTACTCAAACAGGCGGATAATGCTTTGTATTCGGCCAAAGCCATGGGTAAGAACACCTATCAATTCAACCCCGACCTATGAAAATTAAGTACTCCGCTGAAAGTTCACCTTCAACTATTCAGTTGATTTCCGTACACTCGAAGGCAGAATCCTAAGCTCCTCCCTGTACTTTGCGACCGTGCGGCGGGCGATGTGGACGCCTTCGTCCTGGAGAAGCTCCGCGATTTTCTGGTCAGACAGGGGCTTGCGGCGATCTTCCTGATCCACCAGAAGTTTGATTCTAGATTTAATTCCTCTGGAGGAAGCCGCTTCGCCGGACATGGTTTGGAGACCCGAGGAGAAGAAGTACTTGAGTTCATATATACCTGCGGGCAGCTTCACGAATTTTCCGGCAATAGCCCGGCTCACTGTGGATTCATGCAGGTTCAGACGTTCCGAGATCACCTTTAAATTCATTGGCTTCAAATATCGCTCGCCTCTGCGCAGAAAATCCATTTGTTCTTCCACGATGGTTTCAATGACCCGAACCAATGTTTTCTTCCGATGATCCAGGCTCCGCATTAACCAATCCGCCGAACGTTCCCGTTCCTTCAGAAAACTCGAAGTTTCCTTACATATTAAATCCCATTTCACACCTTGATAGAATGTGCTTAAAGTTACCTTGGGCATATACCGCTCATTCATTCGAATGACGTATTGACCGGGCTCCACCGCGTCAATGTAAGCATCCGGAACGATATAGTGGGTTTGCTTCGGAGCGCATGAAGTTCCTGGTTTCGGATCCAATGAGCGGATGTAACGAAGCGCGTCGCTCACCATTGCCACCGGAACCTTCAATGCCTGTGCGGCCACAGCCAGTTTTCCTTGTGCTACTCCCTCGAGATGCGAAGTAATTACCGCCTCCGCCAACGGATGCGCATCGGCATCCCTTCGCACCTGGAGCAGCAAACATTCCGCTAGATTTCTGGCGGCAACCCCCGCCGGCTCAAAGCTCTGAACTTGATGTAACGCTGCTTTTAACAAATCTATAGTATATCCAGTCGTCAAAGCGATCTCTTCCAGCGACGTCTCCAGGTATCCTTGCTCTCCCAGACTGCCCGCCAGAAACACCGCTGCGTCATAAACATCCACCGAAAGCGTCAACACATTCAATTGACCTATGAGTTGCTGCTCCAACGTCTCTCCTGCAGCCTGAATCCGGCTAAATGGATCATACTCTCCACTGAACTGCCCCGATGAACGATTTACTGTCTTCCCGCGTTCGTAACGGTATTCCAATTCCAACAAAGGATTATCCCGCGTTTCCTCTTCAAGATAACGAGTGAGCTCATATCCTGACATTTGCAAAATCTGCACCGACTGACGTAATTCAGGGGTTAACGCAAGCTTGTATGTTTGTTCTTGATTCAATCTGAGTTCTACCGCCATGCTATCATCCGTCCTTCCTTACTTTCGGCCTTATTCATTTATTTTAAAAGTTATGTCATGGAATGTAAAGTAACATTTTGATAAAGTAATACAATATTGAATGCGCTTAACCTAACATGTAGCTTACAAATTGGTTTATATAAATGCACCAACAACACCCATTCACCAATAAAATTTAGATTAAATGTCATATATCCTAACACAAATGAAAATAGCCCATGCATAGATACATGGGCTATCCTCAAAAGCATTAGTGAATTGTTAATTACGGCTATATTCCCTTTACGGAAAACTTTTTGTAATGCGTATGACTACCTCCTGTATTGGCGAAACCAACCTGTCCTGTCAAATAGGGTTGGTCGGCGTCCTCAAACTGGAGCAGTTCCTGACCGTCAACACTCGCCGTAATGCACGCACCCTGGACCTGTACCGAAATGTGATAATCTCTTCCATGAGTCCATTCATAAGGACAAGAGGCCAGCACTTGATACCCGTTCGTATTTTTGGAAAGGATCAATTGATTGTCCGAACCAAACCCGACAGCGTAGGAGCGAATTCCGCCTTGAACCCGTACCAAGAGTTGATGATGATCACCAGTAAGAGGATGAACAACGGCCTCATAAATATAATCTTTCCATGCAATATCACCGGTGTAACATTCAGCAGTTTCCCCGTAGTAACTTCCGGAGAGTTCACCGTCTTCCAGCGTCCACAATCCGCGAAGATACGTACATTGACTTACCTCAATATGAAGACCATACCAGCGTTCCAACCGCTCATGCTTGAAATCCACAGCGTAGTTAGGACTACCTGTAAAGTTGAAATGATCGAGGTAGGCGACCAAGTTTGAAGACCAGCCTTCCGATGGTATGAATTCGACTCCCGCTTGCTCTAGACATACGTTTTCCATATAAGGTATGGAATAACTTATCGACGTCCACTCGCCAGGCACAAGCGAAACTAGATCTCCATAATGTCTGACACCCGCGTTACCGTCCTTAACATACAGACGCGCTTGAATCCCCAGCCCGACGAAATCCGGAACCATCACTTTGGCTTCTATCGTTTGTCCGGGATACAACAGCGGTGAGAAGCTCGGATCATAACGGCTGTCGTTGAAATCGCTTGGACGGTAGTAGGTTTGATGATATACACGGTATCCGTATCCCCCGTTAACCCGATCAAAGAAGACTTTCAACGAACGGGATCCCGTTGCCGCGGCATCCGTTGTATTTGTTACGGTACTGGTAACGTGAACTCCGCTTTCATCGGAATCCGTACGAAAAGCATGCGTGGAACCGGCGTATTCGAAGTGGAATCGCGCAGCAGTTCCGCTAAGAATGGAGCTCCATTCTCCAGGGGCTTCCTCGCCTGCAATCTTGTAACCAAGATTAGCGATATAGGATGCGCACCATGGAATATCCAAGATGTTCAATGCACCGATGACGCTGGAGCAACACAGGAAATCGTTAATCGGCTCCCGCCATGACGATTCAATGCCTTCCAGACCGTTACGGACACCCATAATTGTTCCTACATTGGCAACATTACAGTCCGTATCCCATCCGCACATATTGCAAATATTAATCGCTCTCGAAAAATCCCCTTCGCCGTAAAGCAAGGAAAGTACAATGACGGCGGCGTTAGGTATAATGTGGCATTCCCCAGGGTACAAGTCATACCCGAAATGATCTCTGACATAGAAGAAGGCTTCCCGCCAGTTCTCCGGATGTTCTCTGTGGTATTCCATAACCGCCTTAGTCATCCGTGTAAACTCGCAATCGTCCGGAATCACGGATAACCCCGCGTTCAGGATATTCCCCATATCCTTCGTGTTGAATGCCGCAGCGATACAAGCCGCGATAAACATCCCGCCGTATTTGCCGTTCCCGTCATGGGACACGCTGGCGATCTTCTCCGCGTATTCCGCGGCTAAACGTGGGTTTCCAGGTGCGATTAATCCCCATACATCAATAAAGATTTGTCCGCCAATCTGCTCCGCTACCGCTTTACCGTTCTGCTCGATGGAACCGGATTGCGGTGCCATGATTCCATTTTTCAAGTTGAGATAGGCTGTATGCTCTGTGGATTTACCGTAGCCTCCCCACCAGTAGAACCCGTGGCCGTCCGGCGCATAATTCAGCCATGTCAGCCCCATCTGCTCCGCCGTAATCTCGCCAGTATGCGTATAATCCTCCAATGCGCGCAGAAAGAACATAGGTCCATTCGTATCATCGTCCGCGGCAAAGTTCTTGAATTGATGAAGATAACCTGTAATTTCACCAAACGTTCTTTCGATCCGGTCATACGACCACTGCTCAATATTGCCCCCGTGGCGCACCCCGATTACCTTGCCTAACCAGCCTGCATAAACCTTTTCGATATAATCCGCCGGAATCGTATGTTTCGTTGACTCCTTAGCTTGTTCAAGTGTATTCATTCTTCCATGCCTCCCATGCTTGAGCGTTCTCATCATAAACTTAACATGGGTGTTTCCATCAAATCTTCCTCATTTGGAACAAAATATTGCTAAAAACGGCTATTTCATCGCCTAAACTGACATCTCTGTAACCTGGTCCCGATATTGTTGAGGGCTCACCCCCACAATGTGCCGGAACGATCGATAAAACGGAGTCTGGCTCTGAAAACCGCACTGCAGACAGATGTCGAGCACAGGCAAATCGGATGTAATCAGCAAACGTTTGGCCTCATTGATTCGAAGATGGGTCAAATACTCTTTAAAGCCTTCACCGATCGTTTCCTTGAACAAATGGCGGGCTCTGGATGGACTTAATCTTAACAAATCCGCGATGTGTTCCAGTTCAAGCGGCTCGCGAAACTGTTCTTTCATAAGAGAAAGGGCCGGTTGCAGTTTGTTATACGAGTTAAAGACCCTGTTCATTTCCTTGCGCGGGGTGTTATTTCCATAGTGACGAAGCAGTAAAGAGCAAATCTGCAGCAGTATACCGCGCATCATGCTTTTACACCCAACGCTGCGTTCATTATATTCCTGTTGAAATTGAAGGAAAAGAGCGCCTAACTCATCGGCGATGCGCGTTCCAGCCGGTATCTGATTGGAAAACTGTGCAGGATTATATATAAAGGGCAGCAATAATTCTTTGTCCATCTGATCCATAATGCTGGGGTCAAAAAAGATAAACAAATACCGGCTTGGGTCCTCCGGATCCGACTGCGCGATATGTCTTTCCATATTGTTAACCACAAATACATCACCCGGCTGTACCCGGTATTTCTTGTCTCCGAAGTAGAACCATCCCTGTCCGGATACACAATAGCCAATTTCAAGCGGCGTATGCCAGTGAAATGTTTCCACCATCGAAATAGGTGTCCAATCCTCGATAAGAAAAGGCATATCCTTCTCAAATTCATAGAAAATTTCCATAAGCCGCTCCCTCGTAAAGATCCCCGTAAATGTTACCTTCAGCTAAAGTATACATGAACAACAGGCATAAAAAAAAGACCGCACCCAAAGGTGCAGCCTTATGTTTCAATTAATACACTGAACCCTTGGAAGAGGTTAACGAACCGTTAGCCGCGTTCAACGTATACGAAGTACCGCCGCTGCCGGACCAGGAACTGAGGTTAAACGACTGCGATGAGGAGTCTCCGACTCTGTATACAGAAACGTTGTTGATCTTAAGCGGCTGGCCGGAAGAAATTGTGGTCGCCGCCTGGGTTGTTTTGAGGAAATACACATACCCCGCTCCCAACACATAACCGCTCCCGTTCGGCTCAACTACATAGGCGGTTGCTTCGTCTACTCCAATGCCTTTGGCCCCGTTGGCCGGTGCCCAGCCGTCTTTAATGTTCCTTGCGACAAAGCCCACCAACCGTCCCATCCGATCCCGCTCATAGAAGTGAGTATCCACAATCACGTCACTGAGATTCCATAACGCGTTGAAATCGCGGGTAAACGTCATGTAGTTGATGAAAGGATTATCCAGCGCCTCATCCGAATACACCGAACCGTTCCGCGCATCATAGATGTGCTCCCCCATGACCATAGCGCCGGCACTTGTGCCTCCGATCGGCACACCGCGTGTTTTCAGCTCGGCAATCGCGGTTTCCACCTTGGTGTCCTTGAAGTAGTTCACATACGTATTCTGGTCGCCGCCTGCAATAAACAGGGCTTCCGCATTGCGAATTTTATCATAAATGAAGTTGTCGTTTGCGCCGGTTTTGTTCTTCACAATCAGCGTTTCAACAGAATTGACCGTGCCTAGCCCATTAACGTAGGAGTTGTAAGCGTTGGTTCCGGACGTACGCAGAATGACGAAATCACCGCCGCCGGACTTGTTGATCATCCATTCGAACGCCTCATCCACATCCGTGCCGCCGCCCATGATGACCATGCCGCCCGAAGTCGTTGTCGTCACGTTCGCAGTGCTGCCTACTGAAAAGTAGTCGTAATTCGTTGCGGCGCCCGCGCTGAAACCTGAAGCTACCGTACACACCAATGCAGCAACCAGAGACCAAGCCGTTCTTTTCTTCATCAATAATTCCTCCTCTAAATTGGGTTCGTTCACCGGGATTTTCCCGGCACCCATCTTAAAGCAAGAACCATACCTGTTCTTCACAAAGCGTTAATAAAATAAAAAATTAGTTGTTCAGCCAGTCCGACATGTGCTCCGCCAGTTTCTTCTCTCCTGCTTGGGAGCGGTGAATCCAATCGATGAAATGGGAACTGTTCCACTCACCTGTTTCCTGATTAAAGTCTTTAAAGGCGATGTTTTCCTGTCCTGCCAAAAGCTCCCGGATCGCATTCACTTGCGCCTCAAATCCGGCTTTAGTCAGCGTTGTATGCTTATACATTTCCGAGGTTAGATACGGCGGAACGTAAATGAAGAAGGATTGTTCCGGTCGATTCGCCGCTACATCCCGCAGCAATTCCAGCTGCTTCTTCAAAGCCGGGTCCAGCCCGCTCTTGGCATAGAACAATTGTTTACCTCGAGCGATCCTTTCCTGCAACTTGAGCGAGCCTTGTTGCGCGTAAGTCGGATAAGGAAGATCCAGTTTCTCGTCATCCCGGCTCATGTCGGTGCGAAGCGAGCTTAATGCGGACGGGTATGCAGGCAACGGCGCTTTCAGCATCGTATCCAGTCCCGTGTAAGGCTGAGAAGCGCCCCAGAACGTTTGGAGCTGGATGACCACGGTGGACGCGGACATGTCTTTCAGCGTTTTTTGGATCAGAGGTATCATCTCATTGGCGGAGAATCCGGGTACACCCAGGTTATATACGGGTTGCCCCAGTTGAGATCCGACCAAAGCCGGCAACGCTTCGGAACGGCCCAGATAGGATCCGTAGGTTGTGGAATCGCCAAAGAACAGATGAGACTCCGTGCTGTCCTGCTGATTCAAGTAAGCTAACCAGGCAGGTGTCTTGGTTAACATCGTGTGATTGGGAAGCGTCAGCCGGTAACGGCTTAATTCGGCCGCCCCAGTAGTCGGGCCCCATTTCTTACGATTGCTGTCAATTGTAATCACTTGCGTGCCTGCGTTGAAGCCCACCGTCGCGCCGAGGGACTCGCTGACGAATCGGAGCGGTACCATGGTCGTTGTGCCGATGACGCGGCCCGGCTGCGACGTTAACTTGATTGGCCAGCCGTTCTTCACGGCCTGTGTTGTACCCAACTTATAAATAAGTTCCATCTGATTGCGCGTAGCCGTTACGGTTTGGCTCTTATTCTCGTAGTAGACACCCGCGCCCAAGGCCTCAAAGATGCGGCGCATCGGCACCAGCGTACTTCCGTTGATGACTTTCGGCGGGACGTCAAACTTCAACTTGATACCGTCCAATACGACAGACAGCGATGGCGCGGCTTCCGTTCTCGGAGGCGAGATCGCTCCCGCTCCGGATGTCACACTTAAGGCGAGAAGCAGAGTCAGCGCTGCTGCTCGCTTTGTGAGTAGTTTAGTGAGTGTCACGCGTCCGGCTTGCGGAGCTTGAAGGTTCATCGATAGTCATCCTCTCATTCTTGTTGTGTATTTCAATCCAAGGTCAGGCGGGTGAGTCTGCGATTACCCGGCGTAAACCAGGCGTAAGGATGGGCAACCCGATAACACCAAGGCGATTCCGAATTCCCGCCATATTGCGCTCTGAGTGCCTCGTCAACAAGGCTTTTCGGTACGCTTGTGCAACCGTTGAGAATAAGATCCGGGTTGTAAGCGGTAAGCCGCCCATGGAAATCGGACTGAATCTCATCCACACCCCACAGAGCCATCCACACCCGATCTCTTAACTGGGCAAAAGGCTTCTTGCTGAGCGTCCCGCCATGAATCGCATGCAAGGAAGTCTGGAACTGTATCGGATTTCCGACGATTACGCGGAATGACGCGGTCTCCGGCCAGTCCACTGCCTGTAAAACCGTCTCCAGCCATTTGTCCATATGCGCTCCGGTTTGCCCGTTGGCGGGACGTACCGGCCTCGCTTGCGCAATGCGGCCGACGGCTAAAGCACGGTCCCCAACGACCGGAATGCGCACTTCAGCGCCTTCGGCGTCGAGATAGGTATATTCATCATTGTGCGGGGATTCCATCAGGATCAGCAATGTTTTCTGTGGTGCTTGCGATACAGATGTAAGCTCTAATGTGGATTCGGTCCACTTTGTATGGCTCACCGCCAAGTCTTGATCCAGCTTTGTCACGTCCCAGGAACGAGTCTCAGCTTGATAGTGCGCATTATAACGATGAACATCCTGAACCGCCATGGGCTCCGTGAAGAACTCTTCTACACAGCCGTTCCGATAGAATCCATTCTCCGTAAGCTCCACTTCGATATGTATCTTAGGCATTGTCATGCGTTCGGCAAGATGAACCTGTAATTCGATCTCTGGCATGCTTGATGATCCCCCTTGCAGCTTCTAAATCTATGAATCTATCATACCATACGAGCTTTATGTACAAAATTAATCAAAAAACCATCGCCCCGATACGGGGCGATGGTTCAGTTTATTTAGCGATTGCCTTTAGGAAAAGTGATAGCATCGTTGCCGCTTCAGCACGGCTTGCATACGCTTTGGGAGCAAAGTACATGCCTTCTTGTCCCGCGGTCGTACGACCGTTGATCATACCTGCTTGCTGCATCATGCCGGCCGCCTCTTTGGCGTAACCTGAAATCGTAGATTCGTCTTTAAATGTCGTCACACCGCTTAGCGCAGGTAAAGAATAATTTAGATGTTTGGCGGCTTGCAAGATCATGACCGCCATCTGCTCGCGTGTAATCATGGATTTCGGACCGAATGTATCCTTGGACACGCCGCTGGTAATGCCTTGTTCTGTAGCCCATTCCACGGCTTTCACATAATAATCCTGCTCCCTGACATCTTTAAACCGCGAAGAGGTATAACCGTTCAGGTCTGCTCCAGCCAGTTTGGACAGCGTTAGCGCAAAGTCCGCGCGAGTCATGGACTGGGAAGGCGCGAACATGTTATTGCCGCTCCCGCTGATGACTCCTCTCGCCGCCAGATAAGTAATGTGATTTTGGGCAAAGACAGGGATGGCTTCCTTGAATGAAATCAGATTGTATCCGACCCCGTAAGTGGAAAGGTGCTTTACACCGAGATGTATCATTCCTGTTGAAGCATTATAGTAACTGTTTGGAACAGGCATAACTTTTCCGTTCTCATCAACAACGTAAGCAACAAGAGCATGCTCGTTCTCGGTTCCTGCTTTCGTGTAAGGTACTCGCAGCTCTACCTTACCTCCGTCCAGAGAAGTAATGGTCTTGCCCGAAACCTGTAAAGTGAATTCCCGGACGGGACGATTACCGATTAACGGATTGTCGACGGATGATTTGGTTGCCGCGATGGATAAGGAAACAATACCTTGATTAGCTTGATTGGAAATCGCCTGGATCATCTTCTGGTCGAATACAACGGCTCCGAGTGATGTTTCCAACGTCAATTTCGCCGCCTTGCTAGGGGTCAATTGAACAAACACTTCCGACGGGATGTCCACTACGGATTTGTTGGCACCCGAGTCACCCTCCGTCCGAATCGTGATCTCCCCTTGTGAGCCTTGTGGTGCTTGAGTGAGTGCTGTAATCGCAGCCTTCATCTGTTCGGCTTTAACCGAAACTGTCGCTTTGCCTGAAGCATCTGTCACAGCCTGCACTTCAGTCGTTACTGTCAATACATTATGGTTACTTTCGACAGTGGGCGGCGCTGTTGGCGGCACTGTCGGTGGTACTGTTGGCAGCACTGTCGGTGGTACTGTCGGCGGCACCGTTGGTGGTACTGTCGGTGGTACTGTTGGTGGTACTGTTGGCGGCACTGTCGGCGGCACTGTCGGTGGTACTGTTGGCGGCACCGTCGGTGGCACCGGATCTACCGGACCGGTTGCAGAAGCGTTCACCGTTACTTGAGCCTGCGCTACAGCATATCCATCCGCCGTTTGCGCCGAGATCACAGCAACCCCTTCCTTAACCGCGGTAACCTGACCCGTCGAATCTACGGTGGCAACCGCCTTGTCGGATGAAGTCCATGTTACCGTCTCCGCGCTGCCGGCCGCCGCAGTGACTGTCGCATTTAACTTATGCGCGGCACTACCTGCTTCGAGTGTGACGGCGGCTTGGTCTAGAACGATCCGGCTCACGTCCAATTGAAGAACACCTACGGTACCCCCCACTTCATGGGCTACAAGCAACAGAGGCAAGCCGGTTGGGCTGGCAGCCGCCGGAATGAACTCAATCCCCTCCGGACCTGTGTCCGTCTGCAACATATTGGCGGAATCGAACGTGCGTGTGTTTGTATAATTTATAAACATCGGGTTTGCCGGATTCGACACATCATAGGTCATAATGCCGCCTATGCGTTCCAAACCTATGAAAGCTATTACTTTCGATCCTACTTTCGCCACCTTGATATCTTCCGGCTCAGGTCCTTTCTTGGCACTGCGGTCGTCGATCGCTACTTTACTGTTGCTGGTGTTGAAGTTATTCGGTAACCGCTGGGCCGTAATCTTCTCAAAGTCATTTGCGCTGTCATAGACCTGTTCCATGCTGGCCGCATTCCAGATCGAGAAGGAACGTCCACCGTACATATAAATTCCGTCCGTTCCCATATCCGAAGCCACTTCAATATCATCATAAGCGGTCTTTCCGTTCAGGAACTGTGCAGCGGGTGAACCCGTCGGCAACGCGCCTCTTACAGCGCCGACTTTCGTACCGTTCCCTCTTCCGGTCCATTCTGTGACATCCCCTTCGTTAGCCGAGAACAGATAAGTGGTTCCGTCTATCGTTTGCGAAGCGATTCCGTCCGGCATATACATTCCGTAGAAAGGAACATTCTCCAGTTTAATCACATTGTCTTTAACGATATCAAGCGCATTGCCAGGAGCATTGTAATCTTTCAGTCCCAGCCATTTCACAGAAGTAACTTTCTTGGTTGCGATATCCACGGTTGCGATCGCATTATTCTCCTGCAGGGAGACATAGGCTGTGGTATTGTCATCCGATAACGTGATGTACTCCGGCTCCAAATCACGGATTGCATCATTCTTGCTGCCTTTCTCCGTGATCAAGCCTTTCAAAGGATTTTGCGGACCCCGAATGTGCACACCATCGCCAATAACGGCAGGATTATCGAATTTAGCGTGTACAACTTGGTCATTCGTCATATCCACAATTGTAACGCTGCCTTCCGGGTCTGAACCGGCGGCGCGAGGCTCTGCCTCATCCGCCGTAAGCAGGTACCTGCCGTCCGTCGTGAATTTAATCATATCGGGCTGTATGCCCGCTTCATAACTTTCCAGCAGGTTTCCGGCGTAATCCAGAACCAGGATCTTCCCTGCTTTCATGGAATCTGCTTCTTGCACCGATACCGCTACTCGTTTGCTAATCGTGTTGATGTCCACACTGGTTAAATCCCCGTAAACAAAACCATTTGTCTCAGCCAACGTCTTCACAGCTACGGTAGCCTCTTTGGTGAGCGTACCGCTGCCGGCCAGTTTCACAATATCAAGGCTTGGCGGCGTTGTTGAACCGTTAACCAGATAGAACTTACCGTTATCGCGATTATACTTTACGATTTCGGCTACCCCGCCGTCCTTATTCGTAGTTCCTACGGCATAATGAGCAATCTTTGTGATTTTCATTCGGTCCGTGAAGAGATCTGTATTTGGCGACACTCTAACATGTGTTGCAGCATCAGATACCACAAGACGCAATTTATGGTTGTACACACCCAACGTTCCCGTTATGGACACTACATCTCCGAAAGTTACGTTTGGTTGACTGCCGTTGATATACACAGTAAAACCGTTGTCTAAAGTAATCGTGTTCGCCGAGCTCTGGACTCCGTTAACTCTGCTCTGAGTAGTTATATGACTACCATATACAGAAGCTGTAACGGACGTCGTTTGAGATATATAAGATGTCGTTTTATCAAAAGTTTCATAGATGTTCAGGCCGTAAATTTTCTTACTGAGCGCCGTAACGTTGGCTCCTCCTATGCGTAACTCACCTTCTGACTTTATTAATGTACCCGTCACACGAACCTCTGTCCCCACCGGTATGGTTGAATTCATCCCCTCAACAGCAATCGCGCCCGTGAAGGACTGAACATATCGTACAGATGAGGTTTGCCCCTTATCCAATTTAACGGTAGGCGTCGTTACAAGTCCCTCAATCGTGAGTGCTTGTCCAATGAGCAAGGAATCCGTCTGCAGTGTATTAATGAGCTTGACATAGTTAGGGATCGTTTCCACATTACCTTCTGCCGAACCCGATTTCGTAGGGCTAGGAGTAACGATACTGAAATCATCCGCATTGTTATTGGTTTCAAGGAAACCGATTCTGCGCACCCCTTTAACGGCTGACGGCAAGGAGCCTCCGCCAACGGCTGTTCCCTCTAATCCTGGCGCTGTTACAGCACCGTATCCAACAGCATCCACAATATGTAAAATTTCATTGTATAACTGGACTTGGCCGTCCGTATCAGACATACCAATCGACTGTTCCTTAACACTTGCATAGGCATCCGCTATATAGGCTTCACCATAGTTCTTGTCACTTGTATTGCCCCAGGTGGCTTCTAAACGAACAAGGTAATAATCACCAGCATGAATTACAGCATTATCTTCAAACGTATAGGTTTGTACTGTCGTCGCGCCTTTATTGCTGTATCTAAGCATATGCCCCTTTAGAGAAATGGTTTGAGCTGTAGGATTGTAAAGCTCAATAAAATCATGCAAATACGGTGCGGCATTGCCCGGCGAACTGATTTTGCCTCCGCCCCCGTACACTTCGTTAATTAACACATGATCTGCGGGAGCTACCCGCTGGTTAATCGTCAGAGGAAACGTTTTATAAACACTCTGTTGTACAGTTGCGCTGTCATCGGCATACACCGTAACATGAACAGAACCTTGGGTTCCGTTCGCGGGAATACCTGTAATGACACCCGTGACCGCATCCAAGTTTAAACCTGAAGGAAGATCAGGCGAATTAAACGTATAGGGCGCTGTGCCTCTCGATACCGATATGGACGCTTGGTACGGGTAACCAATGAACGCCTTAGGCAGCGTACTCGTCAACATCCTCGGAATCACGCCCCAAGGGCCGTCCACAGAGCCGCGCGGCCCCACATCCGCAAGGACTTCGGCATTTGCCGCGCTGTAATCCACTTGACGGAAATCCGTCTTATTATTGTCCGTGTCTCTCAAATCCGCACGGTAGATCGACTTCTTCTTGGACGTTCCCCCGTCGGAACCTGTCGGATACTCTGTTTCGTATCCGTCGATCGTGCTTCCGTTATCATTACTTCCCGTACCCACCAGATCCACATAGCCGGTCGGCTTGGCTACGGAAGGATTCACATCCTGCAAAGAATTCTGATTGCTCATCAGGGCAACCTTCAGTCCTTTATTGTTGATGAAACGGCCTGTCCAAGTCTGGTCCGATTTAGCGGCCAGATCCATCTTCTGAGTCGCAGGCAGAGCGCCTGTCGGCGCACCTGTAATCAGATAAGAGGAATGAGCCTTAATCGTTCCGGTCAAATCCAATTTAGACCAAGGCAACGTACTGCCGGTTGTGGCATTCGTCCCGCGGTCGGCATAATGTAACGACCACGCGCTCATATCAACGTCTTGATCGGTCGGGTTGTACAATTCGATAAATCCATGAGAGAAGTAGGTATCTGCCGCGGCAACAAGGCCCCCGCCATAAATCTGATTGATAAATACATGAGGAACTCCAACTTGATAATTTCCATTGCCATCGTAAGGCGTTCCGAGTGAAGGCGAACTGGCATAGGCGGAAACTCCCCCTAAAACCGTACCGGCCAACAACTGCAAGGCCAAACATAGAGTACTCCATTTCCTACTGCGATTAGACAAAAAGACTCACTCCCCATTCCTATTTGCGATAAGTATATAGGCCATTTGTTATGGGAAATGTCGGAGTAATCCTAATTTTTTGTAAAGATTTCTGGTAAGTTTTCGCTACGTATTGACAACATTCGACATAAGCTTTATCATAAAGCAAAATAAAACCGAGCAGAATACTAGGAATTGTAAGCAGGATTGAACTAATGCGGAGGTAACGATGAGCGTCCAAACAATAAGCATACGCGTCGATCATGTCGGCATTATCGGTACGGATTTAGCACGGATGACCGACACATACAAGAAGCTGGGATTCTATACTTCGCCGCCTTCAGCCATGGATGCCGGAGTAATCGGTCAGTCCGCTCCCTCGTGGAACACCCACTATGTGTTCGACCGTGGTTACGTGGAGCTTATCGCATCGAGCGGCAAGGACCATCTGGCATCGTATTTGGACAAGTATGCCGGCATACACACATTAGCTGTCGCCACGACAAATGCGGAGACATCGCGTACCCAATTGCAAGAGGCCAAATTGGATCCGCAAGCCGTGTTACATGCCTCAAGACCGGCCGCACACGGAGAGCTTCAAGGCACAGCCTCATTCCGATGGTTTGGGTTTGTCCAATCCTCATTCCCGGAAGGACTGGTCTGTTATGTCGAACAGCTTACCCCCGAACTGATCTTTCAGCCCAAGCGTCACAGGCACCCGAACGGAGCAAACGCTCTTGCCGAAGTATTTATCTATGTGCCTGCGGAACAGATGGATGAGGTCGTGCGGCGGTATGCTCTTTTGGAAAAAAAAGAAAAGAATTCAGCTGTCGGCAGTTCCCGTCCCCCCTTCTGGTGTGACAAAGTCACGTTCCTTGATGAGGCTGGGTTGCAAAATCGCTTTCCCGGGGAACACATCCCGAAGGCGGCCCGCGTGATCGGTATGTTGCTTGAGGTAGAGGATCTCAACGTAGTACAGCAACGGCTCACCGCCAATAAAGTACCTCACCGTCAACAAGATTGGGATCAACATGCGGAAGTATGGGTGGATTCAGCGTCGGCGGAAGGTTGTCTCATAGCATTTCAAGCATCCATTCAATAACTATATGTACGACATCAGAAGGAGCAAATAACCATGGCAAACAAAGAAGTTGTTTTCACCCCCGAGGTGTGTCCTCCCAAAGGACCTTATGCGCAAGCCGTTAAAGTGAGTGAAGTGAAGCATACGATCTATACCGGTACTATCACCGCGCTGGATCAAGATTGGAACGTTGTCGGGGCCGGCGATCTGGATACTCAAGTCCGCAAAACGATTGAGAACCTCGAACTCATTCTAGAAGCTGCAGGCGCTACATTAGCGGATGTGGTCAAAACAACCTGGTATCTTGTAAATATTGAAGATATGACGCGCGTCGCGGAAATACGCAATGAAATGTTCAAGGGCGCGGTGCCTGCTTCGGGTACAATTCCGATTAACAAGTTGTTCTATCCAGAGCTTTTGCTCGAAATGGATGCAGTAGCCGTCATCTAAGAAAACGCAGTTTAAGGCAGGGGAATAGATATGATTCACTTACAGAATGTCAGCAAAACTTATCCTTCGAACCAAGGGAAAAGCGCACCGGAATTCATCGCGGTACAACCGAGTTCCCTTCAGGTTGAACAAGGTCAGGTATACGGCATTGTCGGCTTCAGCGGCGCGGGTAAATCGACGTTGCTTCGTCTCATTAATCTGTTGGAAGTTCCGACAACGGGATCGGTGCATGTGGACGGGCAGGATTTAACGATGCTCAGCCAGGAAGAATTGCGCATTGCCCGGCGCTCGATCGGCATGATCTTTCAGAACTTCAATCTGCTGAGCAACAAAACCGCGCTCCAGAATGTGGAATTCGCTCTGGATGTCGCGGGAATCGATGCCGCCAGCCGTAAGAAGCGCGCGCTGGAATGTCTGGACATTGTCGGGCTCTCCGACAAAGCGGGACATTATCCGGCACAGCTCAGCGGCGGCCAGAAGCAGCGCGTGGCCATTGCGCGCGCGTTAGCCAACAATCCCAAAGTGCTGCTGTGCGACGAGCCGACTTCGGCGTTGGATCCCCATACGACGCTATCCTTATTGAAATTTCTTAAAGAAATTAATCGCAAATGGAAAGTGACCATCGTCATCGTGACCCACGAAATCAATGTTGTTAAATATTTGTGCGATGAAGTGGCGGTCATGGAAAACGGTCATATTATTGAAACGTTAGATATGCGGGACCCTCATGTGCAGCCTTCCAGCAAACTCGGCCGCTTCCTGTTCGATACGGCCGACGGATTCACGAAGGAGGCTGATTACGAATGAACGCGTTTCTGACCGACTTGCAAACGTATTTCCCCGAAATCGTGAAAGCGATGCAGGAAACACTCCTGATGGTTTCCATTTCGGTGGCTTCCGCCGTGGCGTTCGGATTGCCAATCGGCATTCTGTTGTACCTGACGTCGCGGGGGCACCTGCTGTCTAACAACCTTTTGCACAACAGCGTCAATTATATCGTCAATACGGTTCGTTCTTTTCCGTTCATTATTTTGCTGGTGGCACTCATTCCGTTAACCCGGTTGATTGTCGGAACGACGATCGGACCTCTGGCCGCCTCCGTTTCCATGTCCATAGCCGCCATCCCGTTCTTCGCCCGTTTAGTTGAGCAAAGCTTGCGCGAAGTGCCTAAAGGCATTGTGGAAGCCGCTGTGGCAGCCGGAGCTTCACCGTGGCACATTGTCACCAAAGTAATGTTGTCGGAGTCCAGATCCGGCTTGGTATCCGGGTTAACCGTAACGACCATCTCATTCATATCCTATTCCGCAATGGCTGGCGCTGTCGGGGGCGGAGGCATCGGGGATTTGGCGGTGCGGTACGGGTATTATCGTTTTGAAACGAGTGTCATGATCATTTGTATCGTCATTCTTGTGGTGATGGTTCAATTGGTGCAGTGGCTCGGGAATCGAATCGCAAAGACGTTGGACAAGCGGGGTTAATCAACGTAAATTAAACTAACTATTAAAGGGGATAAGGGTATGTTGAACAAAAACATTAGAAAAACCGCGCTGGCACTATTGATGGTCATGATCATCGGGGTGCTGGCGGCATGTGGGAACAGCAGTGAGACGGCGGATGACAAAAAAGAGCTGAAAATCGGATTTTTCCCGGGACCTTATGCCGATCAATTCAAACGCTCCATTCAGCCGATCCTGGAAGCCAAAGGGTACAAGCTGGAATCCGTGGAATTCACGAATGCCCTGCAACCGAACACGGCCTTGTCGGACGGGACGATTGACGCGAATATTTTTCAACATACGGCATTTCTGGAATCTTACAAGGAGCAGCAAGGCGTTGACGATTTAACGGGTTTGGTGAAGATCCCTTCAGCGCCTGCAGGTGTTTACTCCGATAAGTTCAAGAGCTTGGACGAGCTGAAAGACGGCGCGCACATCGGTTTGCCGAATGATCCGTCCAATATGGCCCGTTCCCTGATTTTGCTTGAAAAAGCCGGCATTCTGAAATTAAAAGGCGAAGCGGATCCGCTAACCGCGTCCGAAAAAGATATTGCCGAGAATCCGAAGAATGTGAAAATTGTTCCGTTGGATGCTCCGCAATTACCTCGCGCACTGGGCGATGTGGATTACGCCGTGATACCGGGTAACACCATCATTTCCGCAAGCAAATCCCTGTCCGATTCGTTGCTGCTCGAAGAACCAGCGGAAGATTTACAGATTATCGTGGCTGTGAAGGAAGGCAACAAAGACAAGACGTACCTGAAAGATCTGGCCGCGGCTTACCAGTCCCCTGAGTTCAAGAAATTCATTGAGACGGATGAGAAAGCCAAAGGTTTTTCGAAGCCAGAGTATATGAAGTAAACCATTAGTGAGAACAGGCCCGCCATCATGTTGGCGGGCCTGTTGGCGTATAAAGCATGAAAGCTGCTAATCCATCTCGTAAATCGATCCGGTCTTGCTCGCGAACAATTCCCCGTACACTTTCTCCGCGTAGGCATCCGTCATTCCCGCTACATAATCCGCTACGAAACGCGGCCAGCTCCAGTTCGCTTTGTTCCGGTCATATCGTCCGATCCAGTCCGGCGGGATGATCATCCGGCCTTGCTCTTCCACTTTAAAGCTGTCCCATAGCTGCCGGATCATAATCTCACTGCGCTTCTGCAGCCGCTGTACGCGAAAGTCCTTGATCAACGTCACCCAAGCAAGTTTCTTCAGAATCTCCATTGTCCGCAACAGCTCAATATCATGTTTGCCTTCCTTCACGAACGTAACGCGTTTCCATCCGTTGGATGCATCATCGATAATCCCGACTCTGCCCGCGAACGTGCTTACCCATCGCGCCTTCATCTCTCTGCGGGTACGCGAGGACTCTTGATGATTCTCGGCGTAAATCGTTTCCCATTGGCTCAAATAATCCATCAGCACCCGCTTGACCATCGCCGGAATATTAACCTCATCCCATTCACCCAGCAAATTTCCCCGGTCATTGATAATCTCTAGAACCACCAGCTCGACCAAGCGGTCGTTTTCGAAGAAGGTGCGGTTCATCTGGATTTTGCCTGCGCGAATGCCGTCTTCAATATCATGGGTGGAGTAGGCGATGTCATCGCTGAGATCCATAAGCTGCGCTTCAAGGGTAGAGCAGCCCTCCGGCATCTTCCACTGGTCCCTCAAATAACGGATGCCTTCCCATTCCACACCGTACACCCCTTTAAGACGTCCCGGTTCTTCCAAAGAATACGGATATTTATTCACCGCCAGCAGCACCGCCGCCGTCAGATCCAAACCATAGTCGCTGCCCGCCCGTTTCTCGAGGAACATCAAGATCCTGAAATTCTGGGCGTTTCCTTCAAAAGCTAACCCATGCTCCGTTTTCAGAATCTGGTCCAGCACCTCTTCGCCCTTGTGTCCGAAAGGCGGATGGCCTAGATCATGTGCCAACGCGGCGCACTCCACCACAGAGGGATCCATCATGAGACCGGGATGCTCCTTGGCTTGTATGAACGGATATTGCATCCCCATCCGACGCGCCACTTCGCGGGCGATCTGCGACACTTCCAAGGAATGCGTCAGACGTGTCCGGTAATAGTCGCCGGTTCCGGCGCCGAATACTTGAGATTTGCCTTGCAAACGGCGAAACGCCGGGGACTGAATCAATCGCGCGTAATCCCGCTCCACTTCGTCCCGTTCCTCACTGGACGGACTTAAGGAGGGTTCATCCAACCGAAGCTTGCGTAAGTCCATAGGAACGCCTCCTTGAGCACATTAGTCTTTTCGGTTCACCTTAAATCCCCAAAGTGTATCTTTCCTGTATCCTGCCGTAAGCCTCAGCGCAGCCAACCCGGAATCATCAGGGTGAAACTGCTCCAGGTAACGGAGGAACGCCTCTTCAAATTGGATTTCCATATTCAGCTTATTGTATTCACTGGGATGATTCCGTAACGCCGTGCGATGAAGCTCCCATGCTGCCCGATCCTCCGGCGTGCCTTGCCCCGCTTTCTGTTTCTCTGTCAACCGGGTTAATTCGCGTCTGGCCGCGCCAAGTTTGCCGGAGCTTCGGTACATTTGCGTCAGAAGAAAAGCACCCAGTACGACCGCGGCCGCCATCAGCCACAGCCCTTGCCCTTCATTCATGTTGTCACCTTATTTCCAAGTTTAGAATGTATTTCATTATAGCATAGCCGAGGTTCACATCCTTCACACGCACTGTTACAATTAGAGCATATGTCATGATTTTCTTAGTAAGGAGTTGGAGCATTGAAAGACTTGAATCGATCTGAGGTCAAAATAGACCCTAATTACATAAAACGAGATCGGATCCTCATCGTCACCGCGGTCGAAGCGGAGCGCGAAGCGCTGCTGCGGGGGTTGGGGCGGAAGCAAGACGACAGACGGTCCGAGGATGCTACGGGAGCGGCCGAGACTGATAACAGAAACTCACTGGATGCTGCGGGCGCGGGGCGCGTGCATGTCATTGCAGGCGGCGTCGGTCCCGCAGCCGCCGCCGCGAGCACTTCGGCGGCACTGGCGACAGCCGGCGGCGCATATGCTGCAGTGATATCCGCAGGCATCGGCGGCGGCTTCGCCGGTCAGGCGGAGATCGGCTCGCTGGTCCTCGCCAGCGAGATCGTCTGCGCCGACCTCGGCGCGGAGGCGCCGCCGCAAGACTTCGTCAGCATCGACCAGCTGGGGTTCGGCACCGCGAGCTACACCGCGGATGCCCCGTTGACGGCACGCCTGGCGGAAGCGCTTCGCGCCGCCGGGCTGCCGCTTGCCGCGGGTCCCGTGCTCACGGTGTCCACCGTGACCGGGACCGCGGAAACCGCGGCACGCTTAGCGCAGCGCGTGCCGGGGGCGACCGCCGAAGCCATGGAAGGCTTCGGGGTCGCCGCGGCGGCGCAGCTCCACGGGGTTCCCGTGGTGGAGCTGCGCGCCGTAAGCAACGCCGTAGGCCTGCGCGATCGCGGGGCTTGGCGCATCAAAGAGGCCCTGGCAGCGTTGGAAGCTGCCGGGGCCGTATTAGCGGAGGTGTTCGAGCATGAATGCGACGAATAACGATAACTACCGTTCAACCTTGGTTGAACCAAACCGTAACCAGAGTTCACAAGACAAACTCAGTATCGCTTACTCACCATGTCCCAACGACACTTTCGTGTTTCACGCCCTAGCTCATGGACTCATTCCAGGTGCGCCAGAGTTGGACGTTACATATGCGGACATTGATATCACGAACGGTCTTGCGGCTAAAGGTACCGGACCCGATGTGCTCAAAATCTCCTACGCCGCCTTACCTTGGGCGATGAAGGATTACGCGCTCCTGCCATGCGGAGGAGCGCTCGGACGGGGGTGCGGACCGCTGGTGTTGACGAAACCCGATGCCGCAATGGAAGGCTCCCAGGCTGTTTCAGGCCGCGCAACATCCGCCAAGGGCACAGCCCCCAACCCCGCATCCCTTGCCGGACGTCGGGTAGCGGTGCCAAGCGAGCGTTCCACCGCCTACCTGCTCTTCCGGCTATGGGCCGCGCAAAACGTCCCGGGGGACGCGCTAGACATCGTGGTCCTGCCGTTCCACGAAATTATGCCCGCGGTCCGGGACGGCCTTGTGGACGCGGGCCTCGTCATTCACGAGGCCCGCTTCACCTACCCGAGCTACGGGCTCCAGATGATGGCGGATCTCGGGCAATGGTGGGAGTCCGATACCGGCCTCCCCATTCCCCTGGGCGCCATCATCGCCCGCCGCTCGCTGGACACCGCGACCTTGGCGCGTCAAATTCGCGCCTCCGTCGAATACGCTTGGTCGCGCCCCGAGGCCTCGCGCGACTATGTGATGGCGCACGCGCAGGAAATGGATCCTGGCGTCGCCAGACAACACATTGATCTGTACGTGAACGCCTTCACGGCCGATCTTGGCGATGACGGCTACGCCGCGGTTCACGCGCTGCTAGGCCGCGCGATGCATGAAGGTCTTGTGCCAAAGTTCGATTTGGCGACCCTTCGAACCTAAGATATAACGTAACAAGATAAGCTCCGTCTACCTCAAACGTAGATTGGGCTTAAACTTTTTTTAGTACACATAAAGGAGACATCCTATGAACAAAACTTTCACATGGCTTATATTCGCTGCCGTTTTTACAGCCTGGGCAGGCAATTATTACGTGTATCAATCCCATAAGCTGGAGAAGCCGCTTTTCTTGAGACACTATTATGAGATGCCTTCCGCCTCAATGGAGCATTTTAAACTTTACTACTTAACTAATCGCGAGTCCAAAAGAGCACCCATCTTCTTCGTAACTGCTTCTGGTCTAAAGTTAACAATTGAACAGACGAAAACAAGAGATGAGCAGGGTCGAATCGTGCTTAAGGAAGCATATATCGCAGCCGATAAGGAGCAATTAAAAACAATCAATAATACGTTAAGTTTCAACAATCTGACTGCTCACTACAACGACGGAACAAGTGATTCAGTGGAAATAGGCGAGATGATTGTGCATCCCGTAATTAACAAAATTCCGCCTTTAGAATCGAGATCCGGCGGTGGGTCCAACCAGGGAACCGGATATAACGGTTTCGTTGCCAATAGAAATGTTACCATATCTGCCGTTTCCCACAGTTTTCCTTCTCAATTATCGGATGTCATTACGACACAATTTAAAGGCAGCGGTTCCGATAACACCAACCAGTTTCCAATGGTCTTTCGCAAAGGCGAAGCAGGATACATGGATTATACGTTCCGACTACCTAAAGACGATCCAAGAATAAATAACGCATATCAAATTATGTTTAGCTACTTAGATGATAAAAGACAAATTGCAGGCTTCATGAACACCATTGAGCAACCCCAGCTCTACTCCGGCGACCTGGACGACTATATTCGCACCCGAAAGGAGGAGCTGCAACGATGAAAAACGCGTTTCTTCGCATCGCGCAAGGCTTTTTCTGGGTCCTGCTCGATCTGCGCCTGTTTGGCATCGACTGTATACCCGATGTAATCGGGTACGTCCTGATCTGGAGTGCCATCAGCATGCTCGGCAATGAACACGCGCCTTACCGTAAAGCGCTGCCTTTTGCCATCGGACTTACGTTCCTATCCATATTTGAAGTCTACCCGTTTCTTACCGTCGTGGAACAGTCCTATCCTAGCACCATCCCTGCCTTGCTCTTTCAAACGATACAATCCCTGCTCTTGCTGTTCATGTTCCGCATCATTCTGCAGGAGCTTCAAAATCAACTTCTCCAAGCCAAACTCCGGAGCTTCGCCCGCCAGGTTCATTCGCGCAACCAATTCTTCACATTCGTTACCGCGGCCGGACTGATCTACATGCCTTTTACACTGAATCTATCCGAATTATCGCAACTTTACGGGAGTTTACTGCTCATTATTATGCACATCATCGCGATGATTCTCCTATGGATCACCTTTCGGAAAGCCGCCAAGTTGTTGCCTGTCGAACCGAAGCCTCCCCTTGCCGAACATGATATAATGGAGCTATAAACTTGCGAAACGATCCGGAACAAGGAGATAACCCTACCCATGAACGATCTACAATGGACCCGAATGATTCAGGATGTTGCCAACCAGTTCGACGACCTGACCCTCAAGCGGGGATTTAACTACTATAAGCAAAATCGTGTCGAAGAACTCAGCCTCGAAGACGCTCAATTAGTCCATTCCACAGTCCACGGTACGGAGGATTATGAGGTCACGATTGACCTGGAACATTTGTATGAGAGCGAATGCTCCTGCCCGGTTTCCAGCAGTTGCAAGCACATCGCAGCTACCTTGATGGAGTACGCCTCCAGACAGGAACGGCCCGTGACGCAGTTGGCCAACGCCCAGGTGGAAGCCCGGCTCCAGCGCGCCAAAGCTTCCCTGCTGACCCAAACTCCAGCGCGTAAAGCGGCCAAGCAGAAGCTAACCGAGTTGACGGCCAGAGCGGACAGTTTGTCTTTGGATGAATGGCATGAGCTTTTTGAGCTGAGCACAGGGCATCTTCATTTAAGCATCGGCGGTCTTCATTACATGGACCAAGCCCTCAAGACCGTCCAATCCCTTAGACTCAACATTCCCAAGCCGCTCAAACCGCTGTTTGAGATGCATTTATACCTCTATATGCTGAACAAAATCATTGACTATCGCGGGCAACAGCGCAATGTCTACTTTGTTTACGGCGGAACGTACACGGATCAAGCGGTTTCGGAGTTACTGCAGGTCATTATTGACAAATGGCTCGAAGCCGCCGCCTCCCTGACCGCTCCCGAACACACGGATTTATTGCGGCAAACGGTCGCTCGCATACGTGAACGGATGCTTGCCGAGCCGGCAGAGATGCGGCATTATCTAAGGCTTTATACGCAGCTTTGGATGGCCTCAGCTTCAGGTCCGACGGAGAAGTCAGAAGCATCGCGGGCATCGGAATCACTATTGGAATTGGAACTAGGGGAAGCGACCGAGGTAGCAGCAAATGCCAACCAGCTTCTTACCAAACTGGACCCCGCCGCGGAATTACTTGAATTGGAGAAGCTTCATGAAACCGCTCTGGATCGTGCCTCCGCGCCCCCTTCACCTTCGGGTTTGGCTTACGCTCAGGCTACTTTGCTGTTTCTGTCCGGGAGGGATGAAGAGTTCCTTTCCCTGTTAAACCAGGCAGCAGATTATAAATTCCCGATGGACATGGTACTGGCCTTCCCCAGACAAGCCGAAGCCTCCGGGAACTGGGAGCGGTTGGAGGTTATGTTGCCGGGGTTAACGTCCTTTTTTGCGGGAAAACGTCGTGTCGATTGGCAGGAATATATGTCGCTGTGGGATCGGCTTACCGAGCACAAGCCGGAGGCGGCGGAGCGCATGTGGCACATCCTCACCACCAATCTGCCTCATTCGAGAGGCATTTATGAAGATATGTTGTACAAGCACGGGCAATGGAAAATATGGATTGAACTGCAGCTTGTGAACGGACGAGATCCGCTGGATTTCCGGGTCAGCGACCTGCAGCCTATCGAGAAAGCCGCGCCGGAGATGCTGCTTCCCTTCTTTCATCAATCGGTGGAGCGTTATGTGGCGGTAAAAAATCGGGACGGGTACAAGTCGGCCGTGAAGCTTCTCAAACGATTATCCAAGTTGTACAAAAAAATGAAGATGACTCCGCGCTTCGAAACCTATATGGCCTCGTTTATCGTCAGGTATCAGCGGTTGCGCGCGTTGCAGGAAGAGCTTCGGAAAGGAAAGTTGGCGGAATGAGCACCTATTTGGAAACGATTCATGTGCAGTTGATATTAGCGGAAAGCGGGGATGCACTCCTGTGGGGAACGGACGATTCCGATTATACCGTAGCCGGTTGGAAGTTCAGGCAGCTGTTATTTGCCTGGCATGAGGAGTCGTTTTACGGCACAACCTTGGAAACCCGCGTGATGGAAGATCTGGCGGTTACGATTCTTCCCGCGGAGATGGCGCTGTCCTTCTTTGGTAACCCCCAGCTCATCAGCCCGGTGGAATGGGCCTGGTCCGACGACGCCAAGCGTGTGCTGAAGGCGGCCCCCGCGTTGTTACGTATGGCGGGCACGGGAGCACATCATCATCCGAGCTATCGCGCTTATCTGAACGGGACATTGCAATGGACATGGGATGTGGACGCCATGAATGCCGAGGACCGTGAATTGCTGGCGACATTCACGGATTCGGAGGTGGATCAGGAGTTGCTTGCGGGACTACAGGCCGCTTTCTCGGCAGCGGTCTTTGAACGCCATTACAACAACGAGGCGGCCGCGGCTGATTTGCGGCGGGAGTATCCGTTGTTGTTTAACAAACCGGCTGTTGCCGCCGATGTAGTGGGCACGGATGCTGAAGGTCATTTGGCTCTCGAGGCTACAGACGAGGCCGTCGGGCGCATGCTGCGCGCGGCGGGGGATGCCGGCGAGAAGGATTGGCTCGTGTCCATCGGCTGGAAGCCGGACACCGCGCCATTCCGACCCGCGCTGCAGCTGCTCGAGCCGTCGGATGAGGCGCCGGACTGGCGTCTTCAGCTTGTCCTGCAGGACAAGCAAGACGTCGCGTCCCTTGCGCCGATCCGGCTGCACGCCGACGGCTCCGCCGCGGGCGCCTGGGCGAGCGCGTGGACGCCGCATGTGCGCGAGCGCTCCGCCGGCTGGCTGACGCGGCTTCGCGCGGCGCTGCCGGCTGTCGCCGCGGCGGACGCGGGCTTTGACGCCGAGAAGCTCGGCGATGAAGCCGCGTGGCGGTTCCTGACCGCCGAGAGCCGCAGGCTGTTGGACGCCGGCTGGCAGGTACTCCTGCCGGCTTGGTGGGAAGCCGCGAGCCGGAAGAAGCCGCGGCTTCGGGCCCGCGTCAGCGCCGACACCGGCGCCGTGTCCGGCCGGGACGGCGAGTCGCTGTTCGGGCTGAATGCGCTGATCGATTTCGATTGGCGCATAGCGATTGGCGACGCCGACATCAGCGAGGAGGAGTTCCTTGACCTCCTCGCCCGGAACGAGCGCCTGGTGCGCTTCCGCGGGCAATGGATCCAGCTGGATCCCGCCCTGCTGGGCCAGATCCGCAAGCTGATGTCCAGCGTGGACCGCGAGCAGGGGCTGTCGTTTCAGGACGTGCTCCAGCTGCATTTGCTCGGAAACGCCGACGAGGATGTTGCCGGCGGAGACGAGGCTTTGTCCGAGGAGAGGCGTCTCGAACAAGAGCATCGCGTCCGGCTCGAGGTTGAGCTGAACGACCATCTGGCGAAGCTGATGGGCCAGCTGAACCAGCCCGAGGCTTGGGCGAAGGTGCCCGTGCCTGCGGGACTGCGCGCCGAGCTGCGCTCATACCAGCAGGACGGCTTCGGCTGGCTGACGTTCTTGCGCCGTTACGGGCTCGGCGCCTGTCTTGCCGATGATATGGGCCTCGGCAAAACGGTGCAGTTTATCGCGTACCTGCTGCACATTAAAGAGAGCCATGCGGCTTATCAGGCGGAGTTGGCCTCAGGCCCCAAAGCTGCTGATTTCACTCCATCCACTTTGGCTCCTTCCCTGCTCATTTGTCCGACATCTGTTCTAGGCAACTGGCAAAAGGAACTGACCCGATTCGCCCCGGACCTTCGCGTCCTCCTGCATTACGGCAACCGCCGGTTGACGGGCGAGGCGTTTCATGCGGCAATAGCTGAGGCGGATATTGTGCTTACTTCATACGCGACAGCGAATTTGGATCAAGAGCTTCTGCAAGAGTTGACATGGACATCCCTATGTCTGGACGAAGCTCAGAACATCAAGAACGCCCAAAACAAACAATCCGCAGCCGTCCGTTCTTTAAACGCCCGACACCGCGTCGCGTTGACAGGCACACCGATTGAGAACCGGTTATCGGAGCTTTGGTCTATATATGATTTTATGAATCCGAATTATTTGGGGAGCCAGCGGTCGTTCCAGAACCGTTTTGCCAATGCGATTGAAAAGAATCGGGATGAACAGCGCACCGCGGACTTGCAGAAACTCATTAAACCTTTCATGTTGAGGCGCAAAAAGAAAGATCCCGCCATCCAGCTGGATCTTCCCGACAAGAACGAGATGAAAGTATATGTTCCGCTTACGGCGGAGCAAGGAGCGATGTATGAGCAGGCTGTGGCGAACCTGATGGAGCGGATGCAGAAGCTGGAGGGTATCGAGCGCAAAGGCGCGATTCTGGCGGCGTTAACGCAGTTGAAGCAGCTTTGCGATCATCCTGCGCTTTTGACCAAAGATGTGCCGGTGGATGGGCAAGCCGATGTTCGTTCAACGGCGGCCTCTGCGATTAAGGCAGGTGCATCTGCATCACAACCTTCAGAGAATGTTGCCGTTCAACTCACCGAGGACACAGTTGCTCAGCACATGGGGGATCTTGACGTTGCTCGCGCGGAAGATCAGGTGTTCACGGAGGCGTTCATCGGACGTTCCGCTAAACTGGACCGGCTGCTTGCCATGGTCAAGGAGCTTCGGGAGGAAGGCGATCGTTGTCTGATTTTTACCCAGTATTTAGGGATGGGACGTATGCTCAAAGGGGTATTGGAGCAAGAATTAGCGGAGCCCGTCATGTATCTGAACGGCAGCACGTCGAAGAATGAGCGTGACCGCATGATTGAAAGGTTCCAATCCGGTGATCCGGCGGAGCCCGCGGTGTTCATTCTTTCGCTTAAAGCCGGAGGAGTCGGGCTGAACCTGACCGCGGCCAACCATGTGTTCCATTTCGACCGTTGGTGGAATCCGGCGGTGGAAAATCAGGCAACGGACCGCGCTTACCGCATGGGCCAAACCCGTGATGTGCAGGTGCATAAATTCATTTCCCTGGGCACGCTGGAGGAACGCATCGACGAGATGCTCGAGAACAAAATGGCGCTCAGCGACAACGTCATCTCCACTTCCGAGGGTTGGATCACCGAGCTGTCGACGGATGCTTTGAAGGATCTGTTCACATTGCGGAAAGAGTGGGTCGGCTAAACGCCGTTTAGTGCGATATCCCTTTCACTCAGTTCATTGTAATTACTGGATATGTATGTCCATATGTCAAAAAAGGGCGTTATCCCTTTCTCTCAGCAACTATAATTTTCCTGAATGTTTAAATTGCAAAAACCACCAACTTGAATTATATAGTGCTCCCCGGGACATTACTTCTGCCAAATTCCTGCAACCGAGTCGCTTTAGTGCTCCCAGGGACATTATTTCGATGAATTACCTGCAACTGAGTCAATTTAGTGTCCCTGGGATATTATTTCTCGGTAACACACCAGCTGAGTCTTCGGGATATCCCACTTTTGAGCATTATACACACTTACTGAGTCTTCGGGATAACCCCGCATTCCCCAACAAATAAAGGCAATGCCGCTGACCCGCTCGGGATCATATGGCATTGCCTTTTACTCATTTACACACCCAACCGCCGCAGCTCTTTAGGGAACGAGGTCAACACCTGGGGGTTACCATGAATATCAATATAAATATTGTCCTCAATTCGCACGCCCCCGACACCCGGCACATACACCCCCGGCTCAATGGTGAAGAGCATGCCTTCCGCCATCGGCAATGGGTTATTGCCCGCGATGGAAGGCGCTTCGTGCACATCCATGCCGAAACCGTGACCGACACGATGAGGGAAGTACTCGCCGAAGCCACGCTCTGTGATTTCTCCCCTAGCGGCGGCATCCAGGATCCCGATCGGCTTACCTACCTCCACCGCGGCAATTCCGGCCCGATTGGCGGCCAACACCGCTTCATAGATGCGTTCCTGCTCCTTCGTCCCCTCTCCCACAAGGAAGGTTCGGGTAATATCAGAGCAATAGCCGTCCACGACAACGCCCATATCGATTATCAAGAAGCCGTCTCGCTCGATGGCCGCCCCGCCCGGAGATCCATGCGGAAGTGCAGAACGGGCTCCCGTCAGCACAATAGTACTGAACGCCGGTGCGGACGCCCCCAGCTTTTTCATCTGGAACTCGAGCTCAGCTGTTAGCTCAGCTTCAGTCATGCCTACCCGGGCGCGTGCGACCGCATGCTCCATGACTTGCTCAATGACTCCGATGGAAGTACGCACTTTAATGATTTCCTCCGGACTTTTGCAGACTCTGAGCGACAGCACGAATTCTTCGATATCCTCAAACTTGGCGCCGGGCAACGCTTGTAAAATCAGTTCTCCCTTGCTCAAAGATACACTGTTCATCTCCAGCCCCACCCTAGTCACGCCTTTCCCCAGCTCGCGGCTCAACACTTCATAAGCATTATCCGTATCGGAAATGCCTACAACCCGCTGAACATATCCCGCAGCCTTCGCTTCTTCCACATCCAGTAACGGCACAAACAGCGTTTCTTCCCCGGTCCGGCCATCCACTGCATAAGCCAAAAACCGCTCATGCGGATTACAACGGAACCCTGTAAAATAATACACATTAAGAGGTGAGGTGATTAGCGTTGCGTCTATATTTTGCCCCTTGAGATAGTCAAGCAATTGATTCTTTCTGGTTTCAAAAATCGTTTGCATCTACATTCCTCCTGCTTCTTTTTTTCTAACCATTATAACTTATAACCTTACGTCTTCCTAAATCCACTGTATTGGACACAAAACAAGACCATTCTCGCGAAAGGTCCCGTGTCTTACATCCTATTCATTTACCCATACATGCAAAATCGTTTCCGCCCCGCGCCCTTTGCCCTATACAACGCAACATCCGCTTGCTTCAGTAAAGCATGAATATCTTCATTGTTGTAGCGGACCGCCACGCCGATGGATGCGCTTAGCCTCATTTTGCCATCCTGCAGTGTAAAGGGCATGTCGAACATCGACATAATGCGTTCCGCCATCCGCTCGGGGGAATCCTCGCAATCCACATGGGTCGCCACAATGAATTCATCGCCGCCCAATCGAATGAGAATATACTCGGAGTTGAAATGACTGTGCAATCGGCTTGCCACCTCTACCAAGACCATATCTCCGGTGTCGTGTCCGTGGTTATCGTTGATTTTTTTGAAATGATCCAGATCGAACATACATAGCACAAGCGGATTCGTCACATGCTCCAGCAGATATCTTCGGTTAAACAGTTTCGTTAACTCGTCATGATAGGCGTAGTTGCGGAGCTGTTCTTCGTTACGCTTGCGTTCCGTTGTATCCCGGGTGACACTGATAATATATTGCACTTCTCCGTCATCGTCCATAATGGGTGTTAGCAGGCTTTCACCGCTCAACATACCGTTGGGCATCAAGACACCGTCCTCAAAGCGGATCGGCTTCCGTTCTGTGAGCACACGGGTATAATTATGGTGAAGGTACCCCGCCATCTGGGGTGATTTATTCGTTTCTTCAAAAGAAAGGCCTACATCCTTCATAGACACGCCGCTGAAACGGGTAGCCATCCGGTTCACATACACATAAGTGAAGTTGCCGCCTTCCACTTTCATGATATAGATGGAATCTTCCAGCTGATCCAGCATCCCGGGAAGCAGCTCAGCCAACTCTAACATCGTCGATGGTTTCATGAGGGTCTTGCTCCTTTATACCGCACAATTAATAAGCCATATATTAACTATATTAACTATTGTTGCTCAAATGTAAAGAAGGTAATATGTAGGATAGAGGTGACCTATGGAAGAGGAACAGCTGGTGTATAAGCTTTGTACATATTGTAATGAGTCCAAGATGTTATCCGAATTTCTTCGTCGGACGGGCAAAAGGTCGGGAGCCGGCTCACGCCGCGGCGCTTGCCGCTCCTGCAGGAAGCTCAGAAAACCAGGTCAAGAGATCGAAACGCCTTCAGCGAAAATCGCGCGAGTCGAGGACAAGCTGCTGACTGAAGTACAGCGGCCGACGGTTCAGTCCGCGCTTCTTAAAACCAGGACCGCGCTCCCGAGACCGCTCACGGAACCGGCGGAATTGGCGTTGTCGCGCGTGCATGAGTTGGCCGCGACCCGTCAGGGGATCGTTCGAATGCGCGGCCGAACGGATAAAGGCCGGCGTTGGGTGCAGGAAACAGATTTAGCGACAGCCGTCAATCTCGTTGTGGAGCACGCCGCCGTGGTGGTGAACCGGAATACGGTTCGCCGATTGTTTTCGAACCGGTCTTTTCGGGAGTATTTATTGAAGCGGGATCGTTATACTTGTTATTTTTGCGGGGGATATGGGGACACTATCGACCACTTGCTGCCGCGGGTGAAAGGCGGTCATACCACGCCCGTGAACTGCGTAATCGCATGCAACCTCTGTAATCAGATCAAGGCTGCGCGGGATGCGGACGAGTTCATCCGTTCGTTGGCTGAAAGCCGAATCGGCATGATGGAGCTGTGGCTTCAGATGAATGAAGCCCGCGAAGCGAACCCGGACCGCACCCTGCTCATTGGTGTGGACGGTTGCGGCGGTTCCGGCAAAAGCACCTTAGCCGAGCGCATCCGCTTGGCTTATCCGGACGTCACCGTTGTGCATCACGATGATTTCTATAAGCCGCGCGCGCAGCAGAGGCCGTTCACACCGGATGTGGCCGAGGTTGGGGCCAACTTTGATTGGCGGCGGCTGGAGGCGCAGGTGTTGCGGCCGGCTACGAGCGATCGGCGTGTGCAAGAACAAGGCTTGGGAAAAAGCGTGGCGAAGGGGCCGGGAAGTGTCGAGGCGGTGCGCACGGGAGAGGTTCAAGTTATGGGCACGGGAAGGGGCGAGGTGCTGGGCACGGGAAATGGCGCGAAACCGAGCGCAGGATCTGGTGAGGAAATGAACCATTGTGCCTTCAAGGCCGGTATCTCCCGACCTATGCGCTACCAGCGCTATGAATGGGACAGGGACGCTCACGCCGAATGGATCACAATACCCCAGGGAGGTATTGTAGTCGTTGAGGGAGTCTATTCGCTTCGGCCGGAACTGGTCGACTATTACGACCTGACAGTCTGGGTAGAAACGCCCCGCGACCTGCGTCTCCAACGCGGATTGGAACGGGACGGCGAACAAGCCCTGCCGTTCTGGCAGGACTGGATGGCGGAAGAGGACCTGTATATGGAGAGGACCCACCCGCAGGAACGGGTGCGATTGGTGTTGGCCGGAGTGTAGTGATAGGTCATGAGGCATGCAATGATTTGTCTTTAGCATCCGATGGCTCATAGCGAATAGTAACCAATGTTGAATAGACTGGGTTCGTAATCGGTGGTGCCTATAACACAATAGCTACCATCCCTCCCCTTAACGAACCTAACTACCGTGATGTGTTACCCGTTTACGCTAAATATGGAGATATCCTGTAACTAACCTCAGATAGAGTAACGCTTTTCCTTCATGTGCAGTCGAGGCGACACACGAAGGAAAATGACTACTCTATTTCACATTTATCCTATCTAAGCTCCAAAATTTGAGTAATTCAGCATCATGTCAGTGTAAAATGTTTCCATAACTATGCATCGGTCGGTATTCGCTTCCGAAAGGAATATGAACAAAGAACAAAGACCAACCACCCAAACTCGGTAGTTGGTCTTGTATTAATTCTAAGGCTTCAACACAATTTCGCCCAACTCGACATAGCCCGATGGCGAGATCCACAATCCTTCAACATTCTTCGAGATCGCAACCAAGTTTTCCGAGCTCCGGAACGGATACAACGGCACTTCGTTCAGCTCGATTTGCTGGGCTTGCTCGTAGAGTATTTTGCGCTTATCCGCATCCTTCTCCTTACGTCCGTCCTCAATCAGTTTGTCGACCTCCGGATTGTTATAGAACGAATGGTTGCCCGGCAGACCGGCAGAGGAGCTATGGAACAAATTATATTGGTTGTAGTCCGCATCCCCCGTCGCATTTCCCCATCCGCTGATGAACATATCCGTCTCGCCCTTCGTTGCTGCTTCAATATACGCGCCAAATTCCATCACCTTGACTTCAAGATCGATGCCGATGCCCTTCAACTGCGATTGCAGCACCTCGGATACATTGACACGCGCCTTATTGTCGTTGGTGTACAGCGTCGCTTTAAACCCTTTGGCATAACCGGCATCCGCAAGCAGAGATTTGGCTTTGTTAATATCATAAGCGTATCCCTTCAGATTCGGACTGTACCCGATGACCTTCGGACCCAGCGTGGAATGAGACACTTTACCGACATTGTTGTACACCCCGTTGATGATCGCTTCTTTATCGATGGAGTAGGCAATCGCCTGCCTTACGCGAACGTCGTCAAACGGCTTCTTCTTCGTATTAAATCCAATATGGTCGACGGCAAAAGATTCAAAACGCCCCAACGACATCGTCGACGAATTCGATACGCGGTCGATCTCGGTAATCGGCAGTTGCTCGGCGATATGCGCTTCGCCTGTTTCCACCATGGCTACGCGGGTGGCGTCTTCGGGCACTGTCCGGAACACCACTTTATCAAGTTTTGCTTGATCTCCCCAGTACTTGTCGTTCCGCACCAGTATGATGTCTTGACCCGGCGTCCAGGATTCGAACGTGTAAGGTCCGGTCCCTGTCGGATGATTCGTCAGTTCTTTGCCGTACGTGTCAATGGCCTTCGGACTCAGGATGCCGCCCTCCGCGCTCGCCAATACGGACAACAGAGGGGCATAGGGGTATTCAAGCAGCATTTGGATCGTATAGTCGTCAACCGCTATGACTTCCTTAATCATGTTGAACATGTTGGCTTTTGGCGTAGGCTCTTCTTTGCTGGTGGCGCGCGCGATGGTCTTCTGCACCGCAGCGGCGTTGAATGGTGCACCGTCCTGAAACGTTACGCCTTCACGCAATTTAAATTCCCAGGTGAGATCATCGATCTGTTTCCATTCCGTGGCCAAAAGAGGCTTGTACTCGCTGTTTTTATTCAACTCGACCAAACCTTCGTACACCTTATGCTGTACAACCGCCATGGAATTGAGCTGGGTGCTGTAATGCGGATCGAGGTTGTTGGCGTCGCTTAGACGGGCAATGACGAGTGTTCCGCCCGTGGCTTGCTTCTCCGGTTCCGCTGGCGTGTTCGTCGCGGCCGGCTCCGCGTTATTGCCCGAGCAACCGGTAAAGAGCGCCAAGGCGAGTAACAGCGTTGATCCGATTTTCCATTTATTTCTAGACTTCATCGTCGTGTTCATCATCATGGTTCATCCCCTTTTTATTTTCTTAATGCAATGCTCCGGATACGATCCGGCCTTCCTTTAACACGGCTTCACGCTTCGCGCGGCGAGCGACCGCCTCCGAGGAGCAACTCGCGCGGACCAACACGCCGCTTGCTTCGTCACCGACGACTGGCCACGACCGGTTGCCGTCCCGGTCCAGCGGCAGGACGCCTCCCGTGATGTAGCCCAGCGCCTTGGCGAGGGGCCGCTCCGCGCTCCAACCGAACCGCTCGGCCAAGCGCCCCGCCTTCTCGAGAGCGTCCCCTTGGCCGAACGGCGACCAATGGTCGGTGATGCTGTCGTCCCCAAGCGAGACGCCGACCCCTGCCGTTGTCAGCAACGGTACCGGAATCGTCGGTCGGTTGATCGGCACCGTGGAGGTGATGTCGATGCCTTGGGCCGCCAATTGCGCAGCCACATCGGCTTGGACCTCCGGCGCTACGTCGGCCAGGCCAATCGCATGGGAAAACGTTACACGCCCTTGCCAGCCCGCGTCTTCCGTCAGTGCGGCCAGCCTCCTGAACGTGAACACGCCCAGGTGTCCCGGATCATGGATATGGATATCTACGGCGGCATCCGCTTCGACGGCTAACTCCATGATGGTGTGCAGCGATTTCTCGATATCCAAATCCACCGTGGCCGGATCCACACCGCCCATATGGGTTGCTCCCATACGCAGCGCCTCCCTTGCCAACCCTGTTACGCCGCTTCGTAACAAGCCGTGTTGAGGAAACGCCACAATCTCATGCGTGACTTTCCCCTTATAGGACTCTAGTGCCGCCAATGTCGCCTCCAGATTGCCCAATCCCGTGTAGGGATCCACATTACAATGCGTGCGAATATGGGTTGTGCCATGGCTAAGCAATAGACCAATTATCGCCTCCGCCCGCTCCCTGGCCGTCGGCAGCAGCTCCAACAACAGTGTCTCCTCCTGTTGGAGCCGTGAGAAGATGCTGGTTGCCGGTCTCACGGCTTTCCAAGGGCCGCTGTAGTAGGTTTTGTCAATATGGATGTGCATGTCCCGAAACGGCGGCAGCAGCAACATCCCGAAGGCATCCTGCTGAGGCAATGGGATATTCCCGGCGACGTCCCGCTGAGTCAATGGAATATCCCCCTCAGTGACGTTCCGCTGAGACAATGGGATATCCCCGCATCCGTCCAGTTCAGACAGCGGCGTCGTCCCTGGTACAATCTTGGCAATGACCCCGTCCTCGATCCGCAAATGACAGCGTTCCGTCTCGGTTCCCGTAATCCGCCCGTCTTCCCGCCGAAACCCTTTCTCCAGCGTCACATTCGTCAACCAATAAGCCGCTTCCTTCATGATTTCCCGCTCCCCTCTCGCTGCATAACTCTAAATGAACTCCGGAACAACACCTCCGCAGGCAGCTGCTGATAATCCCGGTCCATATAACTCCTCTTCAACCTGTCAAAATAAAGCTGACCCCGCACACGCAACCCCTCCATATCCACGCCGGGGATCATGCGGTCTTTCATCACGACGTTTCCGTCGATGATCGAGAGCAACACATCCCGCCCCGAGCAAGTGGTGAACATGGTGCGAATCGGGTCGTCGATCGTTCCGACATGGAAGCCGCTCAGGTCGATGGCGATGATGTCCGCCTTCGCGCCTGGCGCCAGGCGGCCGAGATCCGGCCTGCCCAGGTACGCAGCCCCGCCAAGCGTAGCCGCACGAAACACATCCGCGTATGAAGATTCGGCCACTTCGCCCTCGACCACCCGGGATAACATGCTTGCTGTCCGGATGTTTTGGAAAAGGTCAGGCGGGAACGTATCCGTCCCGAGCGCCAACCGAATGCCGCGCCGTTGATACTTGGCGAATGAATCTAACGCCGATCCGTGTCGGCCGATGATGAGCGGACAATGGATGACGGTTGTCCCCGTCTCCTGCAGTAACGCCGCGTCATCCCCTTCGCCATAGGGCGCGTGCCGGCTGCCCGAGACCACATGCGCATGCGGAATCGCGGTGCGCTCGCCTAGGAACCCCAGATCATACAGATGACGGATTGGTGTCTTCCCGTATTGCCGGTGGATTTCCTCGTACTCGAACAATCCTTGTGCCGCGTGCAATCGTACCGGACAACCCAGCTCATCGCTGTAGGTTTTCGTGCGCTGCAAGTTTTCCGGCGTCTGCGACTCGATTCGCTCCGGGGCAAGCATACCCCGAATTCGTCCGCCGTAGCTCCCGTCAAACGCCTTGACGAAGGCAACTGCCCGCTCTAAGCCGGCTTCGCCCTCCGCCTCATCCCAGTGCAAGACGATGGTCCCGTCCGGCTTTACTACACGAATGCCCGATTGATAACTTGGACCAAGATAAATGCGCAAGCCTAGCCGGCCCGCATGTTCCGCCGCGGCGGCAAGCTCCTCGTACGTCTCCGCCCAGCGCTTATAGAACACCGAGGTGATGGGCATCGCCGTCGTGACCCCGTGCAGGATCAGCTGGCTGTAGGCATAAAGCGACTTGAACGCCTCATCCTCCGGCGTCATCGCTTCCCTGCAGCCCTGCTGCACGTAGGCTTCGGACCATAGCAAATTGCGCTTTCGGTCTTTCCCCGCTTCCAGATGCACCAGGTCATGGTCAATGTCGCCCAGCGCGTTCAGGTCAATGAACCCCGGCGAGATCACCGCCTGACCTGCATCGATCACCTCATCCGCTTCCCCCGGATAGTCATGCCCGACAAACACAATCGTGTTACCTTCGTACACGACTTCCCCGTCGGGATACACGACATGATCCTGCCCGTCAAACCCGATGACGAATGCGCCTTTAATTAATGTTTTCATGATTCTGCACCTCCGCCTAGTAGCGTATTCACGGCCATTTGTAGCGATATCGCTACTATTTGCCGTCCTTCGGTCTCTCTACACCCCAACTGTAGCGATATCGCAACAATTCACTCGATCCACCACGCCTAACCACCCTATTGCCAGCCATTTGTAGCGATTTCGCTACTATTTGCCGTCCTTCGGTCTCTCTACACCCCAACTGTAGCGATAACGCTACAGATGGCTGGTACGTCCAACCACTCGCAAACCTCTTGATTGCCTGTTCCTATCTGACCTTACAACGCATCCGGGTCGAACCGCTTCTCGTCCACGTACGCCCGCACGCTGCCCCACATGTACTTGGTCGGCTGCATATACTTGCGCAAGCCCGCGCGTTCGATCGTCTCCTGCGCCATGCCGTTCGCTTCCTCCAGCACCTGTTCCTCATCCACAGTCAATACCCGCCGCTCATCCATCAGCAATTCCCCGTCCACCAGCACATGGCTCACATCCCCGGCAACCGCCTGATGGACCAGACGATGCACATACATATACTCCGGGGCCAAATGAGGCTGACGCATATTCACCGTAATGATATCCGCCTTCTTCCCGGCTTCCAGCGAGCCCAGCTCGTCATCCCAGCCGACACAACGGGCCGCGTCGATCGTCACCATCTCCAGCAGCTTCCCCGGCGGCAAATAATAATAGTCCTTCAGCGCAGCCTGGTGGACCATCTGCGTCTTTCGCATCGCCTGGAACATGTCGAACGAGGCGGCGGGCGCCGTCCCGTCCGTGGAAATAGCGACGGTCGCGCCCATCTCCATCAGCTCCGTTATCGGCGTGCGCGCCAGCACCTGACCGAAGCCGGGAGCGGATGATACATTTGTGCCCGTCTCCGCCAATATCCGCGCCTCGTCGAATGAGATCCCCCGGCAATGCTGCAGATGCACATCCGGCCCCAGCAGCGCGTTCTCCTTATCCTGCGCGGCCAGATGGATCATCCCGCCGAACGCGTCCGAGTGAATGCGCGTGTTATATTTCCGCGCAATCTCCCTGATCCTTTTGGCCTGATAACGATCATGATCCGTCAACCCGTACAACTGATCCGTAGGTGTAGGCGCCGAGGGATTAATCGAAGTCACAATAACAAACGGCGTAATAAACGCCCGAATCCGATCCCCATTGGCATGGTTCAACGCCTCTATAACCGCCTCCGCGCCCGCCAACACCTTCTCGTAAGTGACCTCTTGTGTAACCTGCTTCCCGTCTACCCAACGAGAGAACGGATGCGGCCAAGGCGGGTTGCACGGACCTGTGCACACAATCTCGCGAATCCCCGTCTCCGCATAAGCACGAGCATGATTCAGCGCGAACACCGGATCATCCGACCGCGGCATCGAGCCCAGCACACAAGCCCCCGTGGTAATGCCCGCTTTCAACCGCTCCAGCGCGTTTAGCTTCCCTTCGTAATACCAGAAATCATCCGTTACAAAATGCTTATAAGTTCGTGTCATAATCGGCATCCAGAAGGAGATATTGTCCATGGCAATGGTTTTGAAGAGGGAATGACCGCCGTGACCGTGCACATCTATCAGCCCCGGCAACACGCAATGATGCTTGCAGTCGATGACCCGCTTGGCCTCATACTTACCGACCAGATTCTCTGTATCCCCAACTTCCAGTATTCTCCCGTCCTGTACCGCCACCGCGCCGTCCTCCAAAATGCGCCGTTCCCCATCCATCGTAATGACGACACCATGCACCAGCAACGTATCAATCATGATCAGAAGACCCTCCCGCCACCTTGGTTCCGCGATAAAATACCATCACCCGGCGCGCCCGGCGAGCTACCGCTTCGGCGGAACAGCTCGCCTCGCACAGCACCAGGCTGGCCCCGTCCCCGACCCGCGGCCACACTTGCTCCCCGGCGTCGTTCAACGGTGTCACGCCGCCGGTGATGTAACCGAGCGCGCGCGACAACGCGAACTCGTCTACCCAGCGGAAGCGCTCGGCCAACCGGCCCGCGCGCTCCAGCCCATCGCCGTTGCCGAACGGCTGCCACGTGTCGAAGATGTTGTCGCTGCCGACGGCAACGGCAACCCCCTTCGCGCGGAGCAGCGGCACCGGAGGCAGCGTGCGGCGGTGGGGCACGCTCGTCACCACCGTGATGCCGGCCTCGGCCAGCAGCGATGCCAGCGCCTCGCCTTCGCGCTCAGGCACCTCCCCCAGTCCGAACGCGTGGCTCACGGACACCTTGCCCTGCAGTCCCGCTTCCACCGTCAGCGCGGCCAGCCTGCGGATCGTGAACGCCCCGAGATAATCGGGGTCGTGCAAGTGCAGGTCGATCCCGGCGCCAAAGTCGACCGCGATCTCCACCATCTCCTGCAGCGAGCGTTCCACGTCGCCGTCCACGGTCGCGGGGTCAACTCCCCCGACCAGCCCGGCTCCCTGCCGCATCGCCTCCCGCACAAGCCGCCCGGACTCGCTGCGCAGGAGTCCGTGCTGCGGAAAAGCCACAATCTCCGAGGATACCCTCCCCCGGTATTCCTCCAAAGCCTGTTGCACACCCTCCAGGTTGCGTGTGCCAACCTCGGGGTAAATGTCCACATGGGTTCGCACATGAGTCGATCCCGCCGCCAGCAACACATCCAGCAAACTTTCGGCGCGTTCCCGTGTCGACAAAGGCACCCCGGCCAGCACCTTCTTCTCAATCCCGCACCGCTCCACCACCCCGCTTGCGGGGAGGACGGCGCGCCAGGGCTCGCCGAGCAGGGTTTTGTCCAGATGCACATGCTTCTCTATAAAGGAAGGCAAGAGCAAATGACCGCCCCCTTCTACAATTGGAAGCAACCCTCCGCCCGTTGAAGTAGGATGAGACCCTGCAGGAATCTTCTCCGCAGACTCCGCCCCTGCGTGAACCGTCATTGCAGCGAAATCTCGCGCCGGCACGATCTCCGCAATCACGCCATCTTGGATGCGCAGATGCACCAATTCCGTTTCGGTCCCGTCCACGCGGCCCTCCTCGTCGTAAGTAAACCCGGTCTCCACTAACACATTCTTCAGCCAAAAAGCTCCTTCTGCCATCGTTCAACCTCCTGCGAGTTTATTACTCCACACTAGCTTCGTTCACCATCAGGTAGCCCGATGGGTTGATCCAGAACCCTTTCACCTTTTTGCTTATCGCCGCGTTGTTCTGCAGGTTCCGAATCGGGATGATTGCGGCTTCCGTCAGCTCAATCTCCTGCGCCTTGTGATATATTTCCTTCCGCTTTTCCGGATCCGTCTCTTTGCGGCCTTCCTGAATCAGCGCGTCCACCTCCGGATTGCTGTAAAACGTCACATTGCCCGTCGTCCCGTGCGATTCCGTCAGAAACATATTCGACTGATTATAATCCGCATCCCCAGTGGCGTTGCCCCAGCCCGTCATGAACATCTGCTGTTCCCCTTTGGCCGTGGACTCCAGGTAGGCGCCGTACTCCATCACCTTCACCTCTAGCTCCACACCGATCTCTTTCAACTGGGACTGCACCACCTCGGCCAGCGCGATCCGCTCCTTGCGGTCATTTGTCCAATATTCGGCCTTAAATCCGTTTGGAAACCCGGCTTCCGCCAGCAGCGCCTTCGCTTTGGTCACATCATAAGGGTAAGGCTGCAGCTTGTCACTGTATCCGAACACTTTGGAGCCCATGGTCGAATTGGCCAGCTTGCCCGCACCGTTATATACCCCTTGAAAAATATCTTCCCGCTGAATCGCGTGAGAGATGGCCTGACGCACTTTCATATTGTCAAAAGGCTTCTTCTTCACATTAAATCCGATAAATTCCGCGCCAAACGCTTCGCTCTTGTACAGATCGACAACGCCCGCGCCTTCCACCCGCGCCATCTCGGTCACCGGAATGCCGTCCGCAATATCCGCTTCGCCAGTCTCTACCATCGCTAGCCGCGTAGTGTCCTCGGGAACGACCATGTACACGACCTTATCCAGTTTCACCGGTTCCCCCCAATACCCCTCGTGCTTAGCCAAAACAACTTCCTCACCCGGGGTCCAAGACTCAAATTTGAAAGGGCCGGTTCCGGTCGGATGCAAGCTCAGCTCCTTGCCGTAGGTTTCCATCGCTTTTGGACTCATGATACTGGACTCATGGGACGCCAGCACCGACAATAACGGCGAAAACGGTGTTTTCAGCACTATTTGTAATGTGTGGTCGTCGACGGCTTTGATTTCTTGTACCATTTTGAACACGACCGCTCTGGGAGATTCCAGTGCTCTTGCAATCGTGGCCTTGACCGCTACCGCGTTAAACGGTGTGCCGTCATGGAACTTTACGTCATCGCGCAGCTTGAATTCCCAGGTGAGATCGTCGAGTTGTTTCCACTCTTTGGCCAGCATCGGTTGGAACTCCATGTTCTTGTCGCGCTGGACTAACATTTCATATACGGTACGGTGAATCACACTGGCGGAAGCAATATTAGTAATGTAATGAGGATCGAGCGATGTGGCATCGGAAAGCCGCGCAATTTTCAACGTCCCGCCCGCAGCCGCAGGTGCTGCTTCCTTCTCCGTGCCTGTTTCCGCGGTTGTTTCCGTCTTGGGTGCGTTCCCGTTCGATTTCATGTTCGTGTTGGTGCCGTTCCCGGATGAACAGCCTGCGATCCCTAAAGTCATTGCGCATATCAAAATAAAACTGCGAGCCGTTCTTGGAGCCTTTGCTAATCTCTTCAACATGGTTATTTCCCTCCCGCGTTATGAGTTGCACTCCTCACCGACTCTCTATCATGTTCGGTTATCTAACATTATATAGGACGAAATCGTCCGCGTTTTTCAGGATCTTTACCTTTTTTTATAGTTTCTTTACCTGTTGGGTGTTTTCTGTATCCAAATCAGAAGGGTTTTGTTAAATTTTCAGTAGGAACTTTAATTTGTGTCAGGTTATCTTACGTAACATATTCTTTTCAAAAATAACACTTAGGAGGAACTGCTATGCAGCAAGCCCGCGTCGAAGGTCCGGCCTGGAAGCTTTCTCAAACCACACCATCCGTTCGTTGGAAGCGCACCAGGGACTTTTACAAGAAACTCAGCAAGAACAAACTGTCGCTCACCGGAGGCTATATCGTTCTCTTCTACTTATGTATCGCTGTGCTGGCTCCGGTGCTTCCGATTGCGGACCCGTTCAAGATTGACCTTGTCCATAAACTGCAGACTCCGTCCCTTCAACACTGGATGGGAACGGACGATAAAGGCCGCGACATCCTGTCACGCCTCGTGTTCGGCACCCGCATCTCATTATCCGTCGGCTTTGTATCCATGTTTATGGGAGCCATAATAGGCACGTTTCTCGGACTTGTTGCGGGCTATTATGGGAGATGGGTTGACACCATCATCATGCGCGTTATTGATGTGCTTCTCGCCTTTCCCGGCATATTGATCGCGCTCGCGATCGTCAGCGCTTTGGGCGCCAGCCTCATTAATGTGATGGTGGCCGTAGGCATATACACGATTCCGCTGTTTGCCCGAATTGTGCGAGGATCTACGCTCTCGGTGAAACGGCTCGAGTATGTGGACGCGATCCGGGCGCTGGGCGCAACCGATGTGACGATCATCACGAAGCATATCATGCCGAACATTCTCTCGCCGATTATCGTGCAAGCCACGCTGCGTCTCGGGACGGCGATCCTGACTGTGGCCGGTTTGTCCTTCCTCGGACTCGGCGCGCAGCCGCCTTCTCCCGAATGGGGCGCGATGCTCAGCAACGGCCGCGATTTCCTCTTTACGGCGCCGCATATCGCGGTGTTTCCCGGTTTGGCCATCTCTACACTGGTGTTAGCCATCAACGTGTTCGGCGACGGGCTGCGAGACGCCCTGGATCCGCGTATCCGCAAATAGGAGGGGAAAGTGCATGCACATTTATCTTTTGCGCCGGATCATTCAGCTCATTCCGGTATTGCTCGGTGTTACTTTGGTTGTGTTTCTCATTATGCAGCTCATCCCCGGGGATCCTGCCGTTCTGCTCGCAGGCGAGGGGGCTACAGCGGAAACGGTGGCTGCCATACGTCACGAGCTGGGGTTGGACCGACCGATTCTGGTGCAATATCTGAGCTATGTAAGCGAAGTTGCGCGGGGGGATCTTGGTGAATCCATTCGCTCCAACCGCCCTGTGCTTGAGGAGATTAAGGTTCGCCTACCCGTCACCATCCAATTGGCCACCGCCAGTATCGTCATTTCCATCCTGCTCGGTCTGGTCGCCGGCATCATCTCCGCAACCCGCCAATACAGCGCTTGGGACACCGTGCTTATGCTCGTCGCTCTGCTTGGCGTCTCCCTGCCGAGTTTCTGGATCGGGTTATTGCTTATCTTTACGTTTTCCGTCAAAATGCACCTCCTCCCCGTAGCCGGCTGGGGCACGTTTCAGCATATGATTCTCCCGGCGCTGACCTTAGGCGCATCAGGGGCGGCCATCGTGGCCCGCATGACGCGTTCCTCCATGCTCGACGTCATCCGGCAGGATTACATCCGGACGGCCCGGGCCAAGGGACTGAAGGAGAATATCGTGATTTGGAAACACGCTTTGAAGAACGCTTTGATCCCGGTCATCACTGTGGTGGGACTGCAATTCGGGGCGATGCTCGGCGGAACGGTGATCGTGGAGTCGATTTTTGCCATTAACGGGTTAGGGCGCCTCATTGTGGATGCCATTCGTACGCGAGATTTGCCGATGGTGCAGGGGGGCGTGCTGATCGCTTGTTTTATTTTTGTCATGGTCAATCTGATGGTCGACATCCTGTATCGGGCTTTCAACAAACGAATTGAGCTTGATTAATCTCGGGGGAGGAATAGATATGGTGATGAACGCTGCGGTACAGCCATTATTGGAAGTGGAAAATTTACAGACCGTGCTTACGACCGAAGATGGTATGAACCGGGCTGTGAACGGGATCTCGTTTACGCTGCATCCGGGGGAAACGCTGGGCATTGTGGGTGAATCCGGCTGCGGCAAAAGCATGACCTCGCTCTCCATCTTGCGTCTCGTCGCTTCGCCGGGCCATATTGCCGGCGGGGCCATTCGGTTTCGCGGAGCGGATTTGCTGACGAAATCCGAAGCACAGATGAGGGAGATTCGCGGGAATCGGATCTCGATGATTTTTCAGGAGCCGATGACGTCGCTGAATCCCGTCTACTCGGTGGGGGAGCAGATTGCGGAGGTCATCCGCGTGCATCAAAAGCTAAGCCGCAAAGACGCTTGGGCGAAAGCGGTCGACATGCTGCGCAAAGTCGGTATTCCTTCGCCGGAGAAGCGCGCGCGGCAGGAGCCGCATGAGCTTAGCGGCGGCATGCGGCAGCGGGTCATGATCGCCATGGCATTGGCGTGCCGGCCGGAGATCCTGATCGCCGACGAGCCGACGACCGCACTGGATGTGACCATCCAGGCGCAGGTGCTGGCGATTATGAAGGAGTTGCAGCAGGAGTTTGGCATGGGGATGATTCTCATCACCCATGACATGGGCGTCGTCTCTGAAGCTTGCGACCGCGTGGCGGTCATGTACGCGGGACGAATCGTCGAGTACGCCACCACAGCGGAGCTGCTGCACGACCCGCGGCACCCGTATACGCAGGGGTTGCTGGAGTCGATCCCCAGCCTGGACGAGGACCAGGCGTCGTTGCCGACGATCAAGGGCACGGTGCCGAGCCCTTATCGGATGCCGGCGGGCTGCGCCTTCGCGCCGCGATGCCCGCATGCGCGGGAGCTGTGCAGGCAGTCGATGCCGGAGCTGACGGCCGTTGTCGGCGGGGCGGGCACTACGGGCGCCAACCCATCCGCGCTGAGCGAAGGGGACAACGCCACTTTGCACGCTGAGCAGAGTGAAGCGGCCATCGCCGCCAATCCATCCGTGCTGAGCGAAGGGGATAACGCCACTTTCCACATTGAGCAGAGTAAACATCCCTCCGTAGCCGAGCGTACTGTTCGATGCTGGATGGCCACACCACTGTGGGAAGCCTCCATAGAAGCGGATGCTGAATTCGAAGTGGCTGCTACTATTAATTAATTACGTAATTAACTCATAGAGTAACCATTTTCCTTCCTACGTTGCCCAGTTACATTATTTTCCTTGCTATTTTAATATATCAAGATAATAAAGTAGTGATTTACCTTCGTGTGCTGTCCGGACAGCACATGAAGGAAATTCGATACCTTATATCCTGAACATACCTCATAAAGGCTGAGAACAAAGAAAATAGACATTTCCTAAGCGAAATTCGTTACCTTAACCATCACACGTAGCTCAGATCTATCAGTAACCACATCAATTAACGAAAACCATAGTTACTAAAGCGAAACTCGTTACCTACCCATCACCGTTACCCTAGATCCACCAGTAACCAGATCCCCTGTGAGGAGCGTGAGCACCACATGACGAATACATCCACCCTGCCCCGAGAGTTAATGAAAGTCGAACACCTCAAGAAATACTTCCCGGTGAAGGGCGGCCTCCTTGGACGCACCATGCAGACCTTGAAGGCGGTGGACGATGTCAGCTTCTCCATCTATGAAGGGGAAACGCTCAGCATCGTCGGCGAGTCCGGCTGCGGCAAGTCCACTACCGGGCGCGCGCTCCTGCGGCTCGACGAACCGACCGAAGGGCAGATCCGCTTTCAGGATACGGATCTGCTCAAACTTGGAAAGCGCAAGCTTCGCCAGACGCGCAAAGACATGCAGATCATCTTCCAGGATCCGTTCGGCTCGCTGAACCCTAAACAAACCATCCAACAGCTCCTTTACGAAGCGCTGGACATTCAAGAGATTGTGCCGCGCGGCAAGCGCATCTTCCGCATCGCTGAGCTGATGGAACTTGTCGGGCTGCATCCCGACACGATGTACCGTTACCCGCATGAGTTCAGCGGCGGGCAACGGCAACGGATCGGCATCGCCCGCGCGCTGGCCGTCGAGCCCAAGCTGATCGTCTGCGACGAGGCGGTGTCCGCGCTGGACGTATCGGTACAGGCGCAGATCCTCAATCTGCTGAAGTCCCTTCAGCAGCAGCTCAAACTCACCTACTTGTTCATCTCACATGATCTGGCAGTGGTTAGACATATCTCGGATCGCGTCATGGTGATGTACCTGGGCAAGGTTGTGGAAATTGCCCCAAAGGCATCCCTGTTTCGGGCACCGCAACATCCCTACACTCAGGCTTTGCTGTCGGCGATTCCCAGTGTGCGCGCCACCTCGCCCAAAGAGAAAATCATCCTCAAAGGCGAGATTCCTTCGCCTCTGAACCCGCCGCAAGGGTGCCGCTTTCACACCCGCTGCCCGTTGGCCGTGGAGCGATGCGTAAACGAAGAGCCTCTCCTTATGCCGGTGGGTGCGGAGGGACATTTCGCCGCGTGCCATTTTGCGCCAAAAGATGCTTGTCATTCCGATTCCAACTAAGATACAGTAAATAGAAACACAGAATCCATGTCTTCCGAGCTGAGGTCCCGCAATGGTCCAATTTGAAGGGTTTACGATCCTCATCACTTTCTTCATCCTGTCGCCGATCTTGGGCGCGTTTACGTTGATGTTTTTGTTTATATTCGAACGAAGAATTGATCTGTTGGAGAACAAAAAGCTGGAATTGGAGCTGGAACGCAGCTTGCAGCAAGCGGTATATAATCAGTTGAATCAGCAGATCGAGCCGCATTTCCTGTTTAACACGCTGAATGCAGTGCTGAGCTTGGCCCGGTTGGGGCGCACGGAGGAACTGGTGAAATCCATCGAGTCGCTGTCGCTGTATTTTAAATTCAAGTATCAGACGACGGATCCGCTTATCCCTTTCTCGCTGGAAGCCAAGTATGCCGAGTACTATCTCGATATCCAAAAGCTTCGCTTCGGCCCCCGTCTGCACATTGACCGCGCCTATGAGTCAGGTATGGAGGACGCGATGATTCCCCCTTTCTTGCTGCAGACGCTGGTAGAAAATGCGTTCAAACATGGTCTGGAGCACCGGATGGGCGAAGCGCGCTTAAGCATTCAATGTCATGCCGCCCAAGGCGCTATGGAACTTATCGTAACAGATAACGGATGCCCTCCTTATGAAGGCGTACCCGAAGTGTCCGCCCTTCCGGCTGAACCCGCCGGACACGGATTGGATAATATCCGGAGGCGGTTAAAGCTTTATTTTGGCGAGAATACGGATGTGCGGTTGATCACTCAAGAAGAAGGCGGGACGGTCGCAACCGCCCGTTGGCCCCTGACTTACACACGTGAGAAAGAGGTGATGAGATGAATGTGCTGTTGGTAGACGACGAACCGTTGGAACTGGAGCAACTGGAGTTTCTCATCAAGCCTGAATTCCCGGAATGGGTGTTGTACAAGGCGCATGACAGCAGGCAGGCGATGGAAATTGCAGGGCAGGTGCCTGTGCACTTAAGCTTTCTCGACATTCATCTGCCCGGGGCGTCCGGATTGGAGCTGGGTCGGGAACTGAGGGCATCGCGCAAGGAAATGGACATGATCATGGTCACAGCCTATCAAAATTTCCAATACGCCAAAGAGTCCATCGGCCTCGGCGTGGTCGGTTACATCACGAAACCGCTTATTCAATCGGAATTTCTGGAGGCTTTGGAGAAGTATAAAGATCCGGGCAACAACGGCTTGGCGGCGGCAGGTATGACCGATGGAATTACCACCAAGAGTAGTGTATCTGGCGAGTTAGCTCGTTCCGGTTTCTCTTCCGGCTCTGCTCGGCACTCGGACTTGATCAAGCGGGCATTGGCTGTCATTCATGAGCGTTACGCGGAGCGACTAAGCCTGCAGGACGTGGCGGAAGCCATTCATGTGAATGCGACTTATTTGAGCCGGCGGTTTCATGAGGAAGTCGGACCCTCGTTCTCGGAATATATGATCCAGTATCGAATTGAGCAATCCCGAACACTGTTATTGTCCACCCGCAAATGGAGCATGTCGGAAATCGCGGAGCAGACGGGCTTTAACAGCCAGCATTATTTCAGCACGATGTTTCGCAAAGTGACTGGGGTAAGCCCCAAAGAATTTAGGGAAAAGGGGATTTGACCTCTTGCAGCCTCACCACTTCAATGACTATATCGCTACATCACTAAAGATTGGAACCAGTGCCGGCGCCGTTCTGCTGCTAACCCGTACTTTTGGCAACAATGCCATGTTGCTTCATCCGGAAGGGATGATTCGCTACGGCCTTGTCGGAGGCATCGGATACGGGATCATGGGCGCAATCGCATATCTGCTTCTGGGCATGCTGGCCCGGCGTGTGAAGAAAGAAGCCCCGTCCGCGATGACGATCGGCGATTATATGGAAGCCAAGCTGCAGCCGTTCGGATTTCGGTTGATGCTTGGCTTAGTTGCCTTTGGCGGGATGTTGGCGCTCTATGCGCAAGGCGTTGCGGTACTTGTGTTGTTGAAGGGGTTGTTCCCCGATTTTTATATTCCTGCGATGATGCTCTTCCTGCTCTTATGTCTGCTCTACGCAGGGATGGCCGGAATGCGCGGCATTCAGCGCATATCGATCCTGCAGATCAGTGTCATGTTCACCGTCGCGATCGCCCTGCCTGTGTACTTCTATATCCGCGACGGGATTGAACATATTTATTCTGGCATGCGGCTGTACCACCCTTACCTGTTGGTGTTCTCGCACAACGAGGGGTTTATGTTAATCGCGGCCGGGTTGGCAGTCGGCTTGGGTCATGCGCTTAGCGATCGTTTCGCTTGGCAGCAGCTGCTCGCGTTGGGCGAACGGAAAGTCACTTCCGCATTCGTAACCGCCGGCCTGATCGGGGCTATCTTTCCGCTAGTTCTTGCGTCGATAGCCATAACATCCATTTACAGCGGACTTATTCCGGACGGTGACTCGCTTGTTCCGCTGTTCATGGACAAGGTGCACTCGCCTTTTCTGGCCGCTCTGTTTATCGCCGGTGCCGTGTCCGCGCTCAGCGCTTTATTTGGCACCGAGCTGCAGGCATTGGTCAGCCTGCTCGTGCGGAATATCTTCAGCCCAATGCAGGATGAAGCCTCGGAACGCCAGAAAGTCACGATTGGCCGGAGAATGGCATCCCTGCTTGTGTTTGCTGTGTTTGCCAGTGTGATGTTATACACGCCGCCTTTGCCGGAATTGATCTTCTTCCTGGGCCTGTTCCATGCGGCATTGGTCACACCGTTGTTGGTGCTTATTTGGCAAAAAGATTCCTTAAGTAACCTCCTCCCTCTGTGCGCTATGGCCGGGATGATCGCAGGTTGTGTGGTGATGGGCAGGATAGACGGCATTCATGGCATCGTGTGGAGTTTGGCTGTGAGCGGCATTCTGGCCGTGGCGGTCATGGTGTGGGGCGAGCGGCGCAGCTTGTATGGTGAGCAGATTTAGCGAATCCGTGGAATATTTATCTCATATGAAATGATAAGGCTCCGTGTTAAACTAATTTAGCTAATGACAGCTAATGGTATGACAAAGGAGTTTTTTGGCAGGAATGAACATATAAGTCTGAAAAGAATAATCGCCGATTACGCTGGTGGTATCACGATTGGATTTTTATAGTATTGGATATCATCTTTGGTGGATATGTTCGCCCTAGTCTGATTGTGTCTCTCATTATTTCGATAATCGGCACAGCCTTAGTTGTGTCTCAAGTGAAGGAAACAATTGGACTCATCATAGGAAAATAAAGCCTCGATTAACCTCCCTCTCTGGTGGGTAAAGAAAAGTAAGTAAACTGGAGAGGATGATCACGAATGGGCCAAAGTAATCTTGAACGCAAAATCATCAAAGCCATGGACAACAATCCCATCGGTTCGTTAGCAACGGTAGAGGGAAAACTTCCGAGAAATCGTTATATGATGTTGTTCCACGACGGTCTCACGGTATATATGGCTACGGACAAAAAGACGCATAAAGTCGAAGAACTTGAAGAGAACCCCAACGTACATCTGTTGTTCGGCATGGAGAAAGAAATTGTGTCCTTGGAAGGTACATGCACCATCAGCGACGATAAGGACCTGCGCCACAAGCTCTGGAACAAGGAGTTCGAGAATTGGTACAGCGGCCCAGATGATCCGGACTATGTAGTTCTGGTTGTGGAGCCTTCACGAATTGAGTATTCGCTTAATTCGGAGGAAAACACGGAGATGGAAGTTTGGGAAGCCGAGAAAAGCAAGCAACTTCAATAATTATTCAATGTTCAAAAAAAAGGATCAGGACCTGCTCTGTTGGCAGGTCCTGATTTTATTTGGAAGAATTAAAAATTCTCTTGCGGTTATTTAGCAGCTAGGTTCAAGCCGACATTAGCCTCAAATTGTGTTGAGCTAGCTTTCAGCCGCTTGTGGTAGTAAATATAAGAGCCTGCAACGGCAATATACCCTACGATAAACACGATTAATCCTCCATTAATATCTCCAACAGCTATCGTTGAATACATCGCGCCCGTCAGATCAAACACGAAACCGGCATAGGCCCATTCTTTAATGCGAGGGTAACCCGGTATTAGAATCGCCAGCACACCGAGCAATTTAGCTACACCCAGGAACGGCAGAAGATAAGGCTGATATCCCAAATGTTCCATTAGCTCTACCGATTGAGGGCTGGATATAATATTTGGAATCGAACCTACCCCCATCAGCAAAATAACGATCGAAGTAAAAATCCAGTACAAAATTGTTTGTTTTCTCATTGTAATAAACACTCCTTATTAGGTTTAGTCTCCACCAGTCGATGAAGTGAATTTCTTTCTGAACCAAACATACCACATAAGGAATATTCCTGTAAATGAATATTTATATTTTTTTTTAACCTTACAAAAAAGCCGCGCTCCACTTAGCGCGACTTGTAACCAGAATACCTATGATTGCTTTTTGCCTCCCACAATACCGCTGACATCCGCCACAAATACTCTTCGGGTACCTCCCACGTAGGCGTTGAATGCAAACCGTGTGTAAGTTCGATCCCAAGCCGGGTGTGGATCTACGCGAAGTGTGAAGTCAAATGGCTGTTGTGTGGGCACGCGCGCAAGCAGCCTGTCATAACCGCTCTTAATATTAATTAAACGAATCGGCACTGTGTTGTCGCCAAAAGCGACCGTATCTTCTAAATAAGCATCGGTCAACAGATGAATGCCATCCGGATGCATCGTTGGGTGACCGGAGCCCTCAACCTCGTCCAGAAGCTTGCGCAAACCTTCCCCATCATATTGAACTTTCACGAACCGCAGTCCTTGGCCGTCGATGTTCAGATTCATCGTTAAGTGCTCTCCGTCCGGCGTCCAGTTGATATGATGGCCTCCCTTAGCCCACACATAGGAAGGGATGGCCAAGTGAATATCTGTTCCGTCGCTCTTCATCGTGATGACATGATTCTTCCGGATGGTTCTGTCCTTGTTAAACGAACGCAACACGAACAGTAACCGGGTTCCCTGAGGATTCCACTTGCACTGGAAACCGTAGTTCTCTCCTTCCATATAGTCATCCAAGTGGAGCTTGCCCTTATTGTGAAGCTCTTCCAGCATCGTTCGAATGGACACAAGCAGCCGGCCTCTACCGGTTTCAGTATCCGTCACATAAAGACCGTCATCCTCCGGCGCTCCTATATTTACCGGAACTTGATCTTCCGGCAGCATCACCCCGTAACCGACTTGAGTCCTCCTAGCCCGAGACGGGCACGTGGTGGCTGCCGTTCTGCCGTCTGGCGAAATCATGAAGATCCCGTAATCCAGAATTTTTCTTTCCCCGGTAAACGGATTCAGCTTGATCCCGCAAGCTTGCCATGAGTTTACATCAACGTCATTATAATAAAGCTCCTCATCGCTTACGCCCCATTGCACATTAGCGCCCACCTGGCTCTCCCATCCGCTCGTTGCGGCCGCTACACGTTCATCCCCCTCCCACAGATCGACGATGATGATCTCTCCCTGCTCCCCCGGCTCAGGGTTCCGATCTTCGAAAGGCATTCGGAACAGCCCAAGATAACGGCCTGAGGGACTGAATGGGGAGGTATCAAAAAATCGATGAATCACCCTTCCTTCATCAGGGGTTACACAGTGAATCGGAATAGAAGGTGCGTAATCGTTATATACAGGAAACTTATCTGATATGTTCATGAGCTTATTTACCTACCGCGGAATCATACCAAGCATTGACTTCCTCTGTAATCTTGTCGCCGCCCATTTTGTTCCACTTCGTCACAAACGCATCAAATTCATCAATCGAAGCTTTATCGTACACAATCTTCAGGAACGTCTCACTTTCCATCTTAATTAAAGATTCCCATTTGGACTTCATCGTCGGGGTTGGAGGACCCAGGAACAGGTTTGCCATCGTTCTATCCTTTTGTTGTAACGTGTGGTATGCTGCCTGCCATTCAATTACCTCTTTAGGATTACCGCGCTCTGCTTCAGGGATGGCGTTATATAATCTCGACTCATAGGGTGTTGAAGGCTTCTCACCGTTGTACAGCTTTATATACGAATTCAGTTCAAGTTCGGGATCCACATAGGATTGACCACCCAAAAAATATGTAGTTACGTTTATTCTTGTCTTGTCCGGAAAGTCTTCCTCTACCGAGCTTGCTTTACCATCCTTAATAACGTAGTCATAACCTTCAGCAAAGCCGTTCTCAAATTCACTGCCTTTCGCAGGGTCGCCTAGTTCATACATTTTGTTTAGGTAGAGGAAGAAGGCGTCAATATGTTTAAAGTCTTTGTTAATTAAGAACGCGCCGCCCGGGATGGTTGAACTCCTAAGTCCTGGTTGTCCGGAAGGACCTGCGGGAATCGGAAACGGTTTAGCAACAGCGCTTGGATTGTTCTTCTTCAAAAAGTTTCTTACGGCTATCGATTGGAAGGTAGGTCCGGTCATAATACCCGACTTCTGATTCCGGAACGTGTCATCGCTCTTTCCTACATCGATCAACCCTACATCCGGGGAGAGATACCCTTTCTTATACCAATCCTGCATCTTAGCCAGCGCCTGTTTCATCTCCGGTTGAACAGAACCGTACTCCAGTTTGTCACCGTTCCATTTGTTCCAATAATGCGGGATAACCCCATACCCGCCGAAAATCCAGCTTGCGTCTCCACGCCATTGTACAAACGGCATATTCGCATCCTTGATACTGATCGCCAGAGGGGGACTTACCTTTCCCGTGCCAAAATCGGTCTTAAGCATACCATCCATGATCTTTTCCAAATCATCAAGCGTCTTAGGCGGTTCCATCTTCATTTGTTGCAGCCAATCGGTGCGAATCCAGAGCAACGGATCATTCTGCTGAGCCTTGGAAAGCATCGGAATTCCGTATCGCTTCCCGTCTTTACTAACTTGTGCCCAGTACAAGGGATCTTGACTATATATTTGTTTAACTTTAGGGGAAGCGTATTGTTCGAACGCGCTGGTGATATCCATAAACTTACCTGATTCTATCAAATCGCTTAACAGCTGGGGATCTGAAATACTCATGACATCCGGCATCTTTTCATTTGCCGATAAATCCAGTCTTAGCTTCGTTGGGAATTGGTCACCGGAGGTTACCCATTTATACTTGATATCAATGCCAAGCTTTTCTTTAGCCCATTGGGTATGCACATTGTTTTCCAAGGTCTCGCCGTTTTTGAATCTGTGGGTAGCGCCTACAGAGCCAATCGTCGTTAACGTAATCGGCGGATCATATTTCCCTTTGCTGAAACCCTCGTTCGTTTCTGTTGGTGCTAAAGACGGTTGTTCATTGCCGCCGCCTGTGGAACATGCTGCTGTAAGTAGTGCGGTCACTAACAGGATTGCAGGTAGTTTCATCCATTTGTGTTTCATTGCATCTTACCCCTCTCAAATTTTGATTGCGCTTTCTTAACTGTTATGGATCTATCCTTTGACCGCCCCAAGTACAATCCCTTTCACAAAATATCGCTGGAGAAAAGGATATACAAGAAGGATGGGAAGCGTCCCGATAAAGATTTTGGCCGCTTTCAATGTACGTTCCGTCAGATCCGCGATATCCGTATCCGACACCGTTTTGGCGCTTAGGTCCGGCACCTTGATCATCGTTTGTAACAATGTGCTCATCGGCCAATTCTCTTTTTGCATATAAATCAAACCATCAAACCAAGCATTCCAGTGACCCACCATGACGAATAAAACGATAGTAGCAATCGACGGCATCGATATCGGTAAATACACACGAAGCAGTGTAGTGAAATGACCGGCGCCATCGATTAAACTTGCTTCCTCCATTTCCTTCGGAATGGCCCGAAAGAAATTCAACATAAGGATCATATTATACACCCCTAAAGCTCCCGGCAGCACTAAAGCCCAGATCGTATTCATCAGGTTCAGCTGTTGGATGAGGATATAGGAAGGGATTAAACCACCATGAAAGAGCATCGTGAACACGAAAAACCATGTAATGGCTCTCCCGCCTTTCAGAGACTCCATCTTCGACAATGGATACGCAGTAAGCACAGTAACCGTAATTCCGATGCTAACACCAAGGAACACGCGTAAGATGGACGAATAAAAAGCTCTCAAAAAATCGGCATCTCCAAACGTTCTATTATAGGAATCGAAGGTGAATTCCACCGGCCAGAAGGTTACCAAGTTCGCGCTCACAGCCAGCCCGCTGCTGAATGATAAGGCTAATACATGAAATAAGGGCAGTATACAGCTAATCGAAATCAAGCTGAGAAGGATGACGTTCAAGATGTAGAATACGCGATACGATCTTGACTTGTAGTACATATGGAACCTCCTAGAATATGCGATAGTTGGCAAAGCGGGAAGCCAGCGTATAGGCGATCATGATCATGATGAAGCCTACGGCAGATTTGAATAATCCAATAGCGGTTCCCAGACCGAACTGACTGTTCAATAATCCAATCCGATAGACGAACGTGTCTATAATATCTCCTTTATCGTAGACTAATGGATTATATAGATTGAAGATCTGGTCAAAGCCGGCGTTTAGCACGGAGCTCATCGCTAAGGTGCCCACTACAATAACAATAGGAATCAGCGCTGGTATTGTGACCGTCAACGTTTGTTGCCATCGATTGGCGCCGTCCACCTCCGCAGCCTCGTACAGTGAAGGGTCAACATTCGATAAAGCGGCTAGAAATACGATTGTAGCGAATCCGAATTCCTTCCAATTATCGGAGACGATGACAATGAATCGAAACCAATATCCATCCGCCAGAAATAGGATTGGATTCAGCCCTAGCGAAGGAAGTAAAACGGTATTGATCAGCCCCTGCGAGGACAATAAATCGCTTACAATTCCTCCAAAGACGACCCAGGACAGGAAATGCGGCAGATAGACCAGTGTCTGAACAGCCTTCTTAAATCCAACATGTCGGATCTCATTCAGCAATAAGGCAAAAACTACAGGAACCGCTAAGTTGACAATAATTTTGGCAGTTGCGATAAATAAGGTGTTCCATACCACCTGCAAACTATCTTCCCGTTGAAAGGCCGTCTGGAAGTTATCCCATCCAACCCAGGGGGATTTGGCAAAACCAAGCCATGGCTTGAAATCCTGGAAAGCAATGACCAATCCAGCCATTGGTAAGTATTGAAAAACAATTGTCAGTATGATGCCCGGTAGCAGCATCCAGTAGAGTACCGCGTTCCTTCTGAGTCCCATCCTCATCCTCCTTCTCCCCTAACTCAGCTTTACACTTGCAAGTTATCTGTTTATTTAGAGTAACACTGTCAGGCGTCAGACTAGTAGTAGAGGAATTTAACTTCAGGTATGTTATCTTAACCAATTCTCAAAAGTATTTACTTAGCGATATATTTGGTCTAGCATTTAGAATAATTCGCCACTACACCCATAGTCAGGAGAAATCTTATGCTGGAGAGATTCAATACGTTAAGCACATTTCTCAAAATTAACTTGCTGCTACTGATGCTGCTGCTGCCGTTGCTAGCTTTAAATTACTATTCGAACCAAACCAGCAACAAGGTGGTGCGCAATGAAATTATGCGGTCAAGTGAAACCTATCTATCCCTCTTGACGAGTCAGATTGATACAACCATTAATCAAATGTCCACGTTCGCTCTCGGCATGGGACGTGACAAGGTTGTCAAATCCTATATGAATTATGAGTCGTTTCAGCAACCCTATGAGAAGCTGATTATCGTAACGAATATTCTTGAGAAATTAAATCTAAACAGCTCATCCATGCCATGGACCAACCAATTTGCTGTGTATTCACCCATGACGAAGGACGCTATTTCGACTACAGGAAATGTTACCTATGATGCCGCTTTTTTGACCAAAAACTTAAAAAAGGACTGGCAGCGTCTTCCCGAAGATTACAGATACGGTCAACCTTACTTTATTCGTCATTTTGTCGAGCCCCCTCTTTCAGCCAGTCTAGACTTATTATCCGATCAGCTCATTACTGAAATTACTTTTCCGGTTTATGAGCTGGTAAAGAAGCTTGATCAGTTTAAGCATAAGGGGAGTGTGCATGATCCCTTCTTATTTAAACCAGGTGAGAAACCCATTGTGAATACTTCATCCAATGTGCCGCTCATCCACACGCTGGTGGAGCACATGACAGATCAATGGTTGAAGACTTCCGGCAATGAAACGATCGTGATGCAAGATAACAAGTACGTTATAACGTATCAGTTGTCCAACGATTTGGGATGGTACCTTATCGACTACGTCCCTCTGGATGAGGCGCTGGCGCCCATTAAACGATCCGGCCAAATCTTCACAGGGTCTGTATGTATTCTTGTTGTGTTGGGTCTGGCTTTTTCATTCTTTATTTACCGAAATGTACAAATTCCTATATTGAAGCTGATGACTAGCGCTCGCGCAATAGCCAGAGGGGACTTCTCTGCTCAGATCTCCTATCATGCGAAGAATGAATTTCACTTCCTTATTACTCAATTTAATACGATGGCCATGCAAATTAAGGGGTTAATTGAGACCGTTTATGAATCCAAAATACGGCTGCAGGAAGCCACCCTTAAACAGCTGCAATCCCAGATTGATCCGCACTTCTTGTACAATAGCCTCAATTTCATCCAATATAGCGCCAGAAAACACGATGTGGACGCGGTCATTTCGATGACTCTGCATCTGGGAACATATTATCGCTCTGCTACCAGGTTGGGCAAAGATATGACTACGCTGGGTGAGGAAATGAAGCTCATCAAGAGCTATTTGGAAATACACAAACTACGCATGTATGGAATGAACTACGAACTGATTCTTCCTCCGTCCATGGACAGTCTGGAGCTTCCGAGGCTGCTTCTTCAACCTGTCGTGGAAAATGCGATTATTCATGGGATCTCCAAGCGAAATCAACCCGGATTTATTAAGATAATGGCTGGGAACGACAATGGGTTCTTTCAAATTACGGTGGAGGATAACGGTGTCGGAATGGAGGCTGCTGAACAGCAGGAGCTGCTTGCCTTGATCTTGAATCCGAGTGATGATACCAATGTCTGCGGACTTTGGAATGTTACACAAAGGCTTATTCTTCAATATGGCGCCGAAGCAGGTGTTTCCATCGAGTCTTCTGAATATGGCGGTTTAAAGTTTGTCCTATACTGGACTATCCGCGAATTGGAGGAATGAAAGAAATATGATTCAACTATTAATTGTAGATGACGAGCGGCTGATTGCCGACTCATTAGCCGAACTGCTGCCTTGGGATGAGCTTCATATTAACCAGGTTTATCGCGCATACTCGGGTCAAGAGGCCCTTCAGTTATTGGATACACACCCTATTGATATTGTAATTACGGATATACGCATGCCGGAGTTTAGCGGACTTGAGCTCATCGAGGAGATCAGAAAAACAAACAGCCGAATTAAATGCATTATACATTCGGGGTATGCCGATTTCGAATATGCGAAGAAAGCTATGTCTTCCCAAGTAACCGAGTTTGTTATTAAGCCGGCAAGCGATGAGGACATCTTGAATGCGGTTAGGCGGATGATGAACCAACTTCAAGAAGAATTGCAGCTGCAGTTTTCACATCAGAAGGTATTTGACGCGTTGAAACAACAAGTGCCGCTTATGCGTTCCCAGTTTCTTCATGATCTGATTAAAGGCAAGAAGATCGGATTCTCCGAGCTTGAAAACAAGTTGGAACTTATGAACCTGTTCTTGCGTAACGATGATCCTTTTGCATTGCTAGTCATTCGATTGGAGGAAGGTTTTCAAGGGTTCGATCAAGGAAGTCTCTCGCTATATGAATACGCTATCTTAAATATTACGGAAGAAACGTTGCGAGAACATTTCCATGTGCTGACCACACGAGACGTTTATGACTATTTGATTGTCCTTGTCCAACACAAGGACCCAACGAATGGGGATTCCGGCCATGGTACCAGTAAATATTCCGTATTATTAGAGGAGATGGGGCTTAAGCTTCAGAAGAATGTAAACACGTTCCTCAAAGGGAAAATTTCTCTGATTGTCAGTCCGTGGGGATCCTTTCCTCACGATGTGCCTGGTCTATATCAGGCATCCATTACTACCGTTAGGCGCAATGTCGGTAATGACCGCGAAATTTTTCTGACCTTGACCGATAACAGCTTGAGTACGCAAGTGAAATCACTCCGCAGCCTATACGAACCCCCTTCATTAATGCAACTGTTCGATATAGGACAAAAAGAGCTGACATTATCCAAAATAGATACGATCATTAAAGAGCTTGAGGAGCATTGGGCCGATTCTCAGGAACATCTGTTAGAAGTTTTCCTCCACTTTGGCGCTGCCTTCACTTATGCCGCTCATAAGAACGGAAAATTACTCGAAGATTTAATTGGCAGTGATTACGAATTGCTGATTGCACGCAAACCTTTTTTGAGTATTCGCCAGCTAAAGAATTGGACTTCTAACGTTTCCGAACAACTTTATGAGGATCTGAACCGGGATTGGATTGATGCGAAAAGCAATACGGTAATGCAAATTCAACAATATGTAACCCATAACTTATCCATGGATGTGACCCTTCAAGCGATAGCTGACCATGTTCATATGCATCCTGTATATTTATCCCGAATGTTTAAAGCAAAAACCGGTGAAAATCTAAGTGATTATATCATTCGACTGAAAATGGAAATGTCAGCTTATTTACTTAAAGAAACCGACGCCCGGATCTATCAGATCTGCATCGAGGTAGGCTATCAAAACCCGCCCTATTTCAGTAAATTGTTCAAGAAATATTATGGCGTCTCCCCGCAGGAATTCCGTGAATCAACACCTGATGGATAGGCATTTTCGCAGAATAAAATAAGAAGCCTGGGCTCGTATGACGAGGCGGGCTTCTTACAGTTGGTCAGTCATGTCTTTATTTACTTGGCTCTCATCATTAGGGGATGGTCATCATTTAACTGCAGCAAATCCCACAGGTTCCCATATAGATCTTTAAATACCGCTACCATTCCATACGATTGTTCTTTGGGTTCGCGTACAAATTTAATACCTCTGGAGACCATTTCATTATAGTCCCGCCAGAAATCATCTGTGTTTAGAAACAGAAACACTCGTCCGCCAGACTGGTTACCTATGAACGGTTCTTGTTCGGGCTTAGATGCCTTGGCAAGCAGTATGGTGGTGCCGGTGGAACCAGGAGGAGCTACGACCACCCATCGTTTATCTTGTTCGGGTTGGTAGGTATCTTCGACTAAAGTGAAATTCAGTTTCTTCGTATAAAATGCTATGGCGTCATCGTAATCTTGTACCACCAGCGCGATATGTACTATCGATTGGAGCATCCTTTAACATCCTCCTAATTTAATTTTCCTTGCGGTAACATCTGATGTAGCTCAAGAAGTTTCCACAACTGGTCTGTCATGTCTTTGGCCGAGCAAGGCATCTTCTGAACAAACCACCACTCGATCACACCGACTGTCGCTGAACTTAGAAACTGCGCTAGAATATCCTTTTGCAATTCACCCAAGTCCATATGACTTTGATCGATTTGCTCGTGAATTCCCCTGATCATCAGCGCTTGCAAATGGTTTCTGAAGGAAGGAACGCCTTTGTTCGTAAGGAGTGTGGTGTAGAAGAGCGCATTCTGTTCCATCAGTTGGAACGTGCGCAGCAAGGTGTCTCTAGCGGGATACAAACCAGTTTCATCGGCGGGCGAGCAACTCTGAACTAACTGTTCCATATGAGTTTGCAAGCATTTATCCAACAGATCATATTTATCCGCATAGTGAGAGTAGATCGTTCCCCGGTTGACATCCGCGCGCTCCGCGATTTCATTAATCGTGATTTTCTCAAAATCTTTCTCCGCCATCAAACCAATCAACGCGTTCATTATAGCTTCCTGGTTTTTTTTAATTCTTCGGTCCAAGGTCATTCTCCTGTTCTTCAACTTAGTAGACATTTGGGAGTAATCTGTTGAATAATCAACAAAATCCATACATTTAACGATTGATTGGAGTTGACTAAGCTGATATCCTAATTATATTGGACACTTGTTCAAAAAACAACATTTGTTTATATGAATAGGGGGTACTCTTTTGAACATATTAGTTTTTGGCGCAGGCGTTTTGGGCAGTTATCTTGCTCATGCGTTAGTGCGTGGAAGAAATGATGTTACGGTACTTGCCCGAGGTAAGCGCGCGGAAGACTTGAGGCGGGACGGCCTTGTCATCCGCCATTATTTCCAGCGTAAAACCACGGTCGATCAAGTTAAAGTCATTCACGAACTGCGGGCTGATGAGCGGTATGACCTTATTTTTGTCGTGATGAAATATAATGATTTTCCTTCTGTACTGTCTATTTTGGCCGAAAATGTGAGCAGTAACATCGTACTTGTGGGAAATAACGTCGACGCCCGCGGCATGCAGACTTATATTGAACAACATAGCCCTGTTAAGAAACATGTGATCTTCGGCTTTCAGCTCAGCGGCGGACTTCGAGAAGCAGGCGGTCGTGTGGTCTGCATACGCGGAGGAGGGCAAATGGTGCTTGACGCGCTTGACGGTGATATTCCCTTCAAGCCCATGCTGGAGCGCGCTTTCCGTCATAGTAAATATAAATTAACTTATCTTGAAGATATCGATTCTTGGCTGAAGAGTCACGTCGTCCTCGTTGCGGCCATGAATTCCGCAGGCTATCTGCACAACAATGATTTCCTTAAAGTATCCAAAGACAAAAAGCTGTTAATGCAAGCCCTTTCGGCCATGGACGAGGGATTTCAAGTGTTAGAGAAATTAGGATTTGCGGTTATTCCGGCGGGTCAAGTTCGTGCTATTCGTCAACACAGACAGCTTGTATACTATGGTTTCAAAATCCTGCATCGGATGCCGTTTATGAAGTCGATGGAAGGATTTTTTGGGGAAATTATGGCCATCTATGAATCGTTCGAGAGTTTGAAACGAGCTTCGGGGATCGCTACGCCGAACTGGGATGAACTTGAGAAACGATCTACTTTGAAGTTTGCCGGAGAAAGATAAACTAACGCACAAATAACCCTCCGAAGTAAAGTAATCTTAAACTTTACTTCGGAGGGTTGTTCTAATAACAACGCACCTCATACACGCCCGCGGAAGGATCTCCGTTCGTGGCCAATATGACTATGCGCAGACGGTCGGTCTGTACGGGATGCTCAAGGGTATGTCGAACCAACCTCTGGTAGTTGCCTTCCATATGAACTAGCGTGGTCCAGGTATCTCCTACGAAAGCTTCAATCATGTAATCCTTAGGGCATTGCGGATCACGATAGAACGGTTGATATTTATGATATTCCTGATATATATGTCCGGGGAAAACAGTTTGAACCTCACGGATCGTCTGCATTTCTTGCCATTGAAGCTCAATGAAAGGCGGAACCGGATCCGAAGGATCAGACAGCCATACATTCGTATATTGATGCGGGCGAGTCACACCGCTGACCACATTCTCTCCGCCAAAACATGACTGAGCCGGTGTAATGCGGTAACTGAGTGTACCGCCATCGGATAGGTAGCGGCGCATTTTGCCCCCGCCCATGTCAAACGCGGACACGTGCCCCGGAATAACCGTGCCGGCTGAATGCCACTCCACGGATGGATTCGCTTCAATCTGCAGCCTTACATAGCGATGTTCTGCCGAAGAATGATGCCAATTCAGCTTCCACTCCACCCATTGCTTCGTACCTACAGGTACGATGAGTTCCGTCTGGGCATACACCTCACCTGTCTCTACCCGGTAATCCCAGATATGATCGACAGGCACAATGCTTGCCTGAATGCGTTGAGGCTGCTCAGACGTATTACTTAAACAGATCGAGATCGTATCGATGGTTCCTTGCTCGATAGCAATCCATTGTGCGCGCATATGCGTAAGCGGTTCAGCCTGTTGTTTACGGAGTTGCTGCTGCTCCGCCGAACGGAAGCCATTCGTGTAATCTCGATTCTCAGGTCCGACACCATGGACCATGGCCGAAGAACTCACGCTGATTGTTGCGGTCCTCGCCAAATCATGGTCATCTTCATTCTTGTAATTAGGCAGGAAACAGCCGTCACGAAGCAGATGTTGCTGGATGTTGACTACATTCGCACCTGTAAGCTCATCCAGATCCAGCTTATGCTTGACCGCATAAGCCAAGCCTGTACCCGCTGCCTGCCCCATCAACGCCGTCGTTGACATCACTCGGACGGTTCCTAGCGCGGCGTGAGTCACACTGACATTACGACCCGCCATCATCAGATTGCGGACGTCTTTAGAAACCATAATGCGGAATGGAATGCCGTATGGTCCGCAATAACTCTTTTGGGCATAATCGCTGGTCTCGCTATAACCCTCGGCGCTTGCCGGCTCCGCCGTTTCGGCGAGAAGGCCTCCAGGCGTGTGAAGATCCACAAACCATCCCCCATAGGCGATTTCATCTGGAAACACGGTGCGATTCTGAATGTCATGCTCCGTCATGAAATATTGGCCAAGAATCCGCCTACTCTCCCGTTTACCGGGGACTTGACCGATCCAATCCAATGCTAGGTTCGCTGTTTGTTCTTTTAACGCAGGGTCATGATTCTTCATCCAGTCCCATATGCCAAGCGTATGCCTGGTAAGTTCATGCCGAATTGTTTCATTATCATAGACGGTATTCCAGGGGATCCCGATTTCAATCCACCAAAAGCCCGATTCCGTGTCGTAAAAGGTGCGTCCTTGCTTATAAAAGTAGTCGGGGTCTTCGTGTTGGACAGCCCAGGAAGGCGCTTTGAAAGGCACGGGGCGTCCCATATCCTTGGCTCGAAAATGGATGGAACTCCCCATTGTATTAGAGCTCGCTTCAAGCGGAGCATGGGGCTCTCCGAATTCTTTTTTTCCCTCGGAGCCCCAACGCCATTCACATCCCGCCAGATCGGCAACTATACCATCTCCGGTGCTGTCAATAAAGTAATCACCTTGAATCTCAAGTTCCGTCTCCGCATTAGCTATTACAGCTCGTACAGAACGAATCTTCTCACCCTCCATCTGAACGCTTAGGACGGAGGTGTTCAGATGAAAGGTCAAGTTAGGCGTCCTTACCGCCATATCATACATAACCATATCCCACACGCTGTTAGTCCAGCCATTCTCACGAATCTTCTCATGATTGACAGCGCGCTCTTCAATAAGCAGCTCTGAAATGATGCCCGTTTCCCTCCCATAAGCGTGGAAGTTCGCCGCTCCGTGCGGGGTAACACGAATTTCCGAGGAACTGTTGCCGCCGAATACGGGTCGATCCTGAATGAGACAGGTGCGAGCTCCATGTCTGGCCGATGCAACCGCCGCGCAGAAGCCGGCAAGCCCTCCGCCGCAGACAACAACATCATAAGTTTGTTGAATTGTTTTCATAAGTAAGGCCTCCTGAAGGAAACTGAATTCGAATGGTAGTTCCCATACCTAAATAACTGTGAAAATGAACGCCGTATTGGGAACCATATTGAAGCTTAATTCGTTCATCTACGTTGCGAATACCGTACCCAAGCGCTTCCTCTCCCAATCGGGACAGTTGCTCAATCGTGTACTTATCCATACCGATTCCATCATCAATAATCTTGAATTCAATGATTCCGTTGTCCAGCCTGCCTGTAATCCTTATATTCAAGCGATTATTCTTATACCAGGCATGCTCTAACGCATTCTCAATAAAAGGTTGAAGAATTAATTTAACGGATGACTGCGACAGAATGTCCGGCTCTACATCATAGATGACACTGAATTTATCGTCATACTTGATCCTCTGAATTTCAATATAAAGCTGAACCTGCTCCAACTCTTTGGCGATCGATATCAAGGATTTCCCGTTGTTCAACGTCAATCGGTAAAACTGACTCAGCTTGATAATCATTTGATGCATCCGTTCAGGTTGTCCCAGCTGTCCTAAAGTACTGATCGCGGATAACGTATTATAGAGAAAATGCGGATTAATCTGAGCTTGCAGAGCGGACAGTTCGGCAGAGGTGCTTCTTAGCTTGGTCTCATACACCTCTTCAATTAAATGATTAATTGTAGATGCCATTTGGTTAAAGGAATCCGAGATTTTAGCGAATTCATCTTTGTCCTTGACCTGAATACGCTTTAAGTAATTGCCCTGATGGAAGCTGTCTATCGCGCTCACGATTTTCGTCACTCTTCTGGAGAAATATTGAGAAATAAAGGCTCCGATGATGATCAATACGATCATACTGCTCAAGCAAGCTACCAGTGTTGCGATCTTCAGCTTTCTGGCCTCCGCATGCATTTCATGCATGGGGACGTATAGAACCATCTTCCCTTGCATGACCGGAATTTCCTCTTCTACTTTCAAGTAGGCAAGGTTGTTCTTCAAGGTTTCCAGAGAGACAGCCCCCTTGCCCTCGGGTTCACTCTTGTATACGACATTTCCGGAATGGTCGAGAATCATGAGAACACTATCGTTGCCCGGCTTCTCCATATTGTCCGTATCGAACAATTCATGTATAGGGACTTGGATTCGAAGAACACCCAGGTTCTCTATAGGAAACCTGGAGATTTCCTTAAGATGACGTACGACGGAGATGACTCCGTTGTCCGCATCATTATAGAACTGCCCCCACTCGGATTGATCCTGCTTGAGTTTTGCCTTGTCATCCCAGGGCCGATTCTGAAGTCTTGAACTATGATAGATGCTGTATTGTTTACGGCTTAAATCCGATCGTCTCTCTTTGGAATAAATCTCGGGCAAGCTTTCATTATTTATATATAAACTAATATGAATCGTATGCGTGGAGAGCTGCAAGGCGGATTCAAGTTTAGGCTGCAAATATTCCGTGTATTCCTCCCAGGCAGTAAGGGGAGTCTGCCGCTTGTTAAGCAGCTTTTGAGTTCTTGCATCCCAGAACAGGAAATCCGATACTCGCTGTATATCCGAAATTCTAAATTCAAGGTTGCTGCGCAGCTGTTGGATGACCAGTCTCGTGTTTTCTTCGGTTTGTTGGGTCAAACTATTGATAGAAACTCTGTATGAGAAATTACCTACTGCGAGAATCGTGATGAGAACAAGCGAAGAAAAGGCGATAAGTAATTTATTGCGAAAGCTCATGATTACCCCTTCTTTCGATAGTCCCCGGGCGAGAATCCAAACCTTTTTTTGAATAATCGGTAAAAATGGGTCATATTCTTAAATCCCAATCGGTCCGCCGCCTCATAAATCTTCATGGTAGGATCATCCAATAACTGCTTCACCCGATCCAGTCTCAGGTTCAAAATATAGTCTGAAAAATGCATCGAAGTTTCTTCCTTGAACATTTGCCCCAGATGATTAGGCGAGTATAGAAAATGCTTGGCTAAATCTTTGAGTGTAATCCCTTCTTCATAATGTTCAAGAATATACAACTCTACTTTTTCGATCAGCTTCTTATTCCGTTTAGCCAATTTATTATGCAGCAATTCAGAGATTTGAAACATCCTTTTCCTCAGCCAATCCCGAAGATCCTGCACCGTTTCGAATTGATAAATAATATCCAGATCGTGAAAGTCCCACTCCAGCAAATCATAGATATTCTCATTCTTTTCGTTCAGGAAATCATTCACTTTTCCAAATACATAGATCGTGAAATGATAGACTGAATTGCGGCTCTCCAGCTTCAGAATGAGAGTTCCCAATTGCTCCAACAGGTCATATATATCAACCAGTTGATAGTTTTGGATAGCGTAAAAAAGCTGGGTTAGAAGATCATCTGCAGAACCCAGTATTTGTTGGGAGGATTCCAGATTAAACTGAGTCGTTGAAAAGGGAAGCACTCTTCCTTTGCCGTTGAACATTTTCTGTCCCAAGGCTTGATTGGCTTCTTCATAAGACTTTTTGATCGCTTCCAACTCGTGCACCGGATTACCGAGTCCGACGGTGATTGTAAAAGCGGAATGCTTGGCAACCTCCTGAATGAGATGCTCAAGCCACTCTATCGTCGCCTGGTTGGATTGCTCCGGAATTAATACACCCAGCCTCTTGTTCTCCAACACCGCATTTAAATAATTCTCCTTCTGAAGAAAAGTTGTCAGATAGGACATCGTTGTTTTGATCAACTGTTGATGCTCATCGGGTTGAGTCGATTCCAACCGTAGGTCGACGTCATCTAATTCCAGAACCGCCGCTCTCCAGTGGATTGCGGACTGAGTATCGTATCGTTGCTTAATTTCATGGATATAACCCAAGTCAGATTCGCCCTCAAACAGTTGTTTTATGGCATTGTTCGTGACAATATGCCTTGTTGCGCCCCATTGATCCTTTAAGAGATTAAAGTCTCGTTCCCTCTCAATTCGCTTGACGGCATTACCCAGCGTCTCAAGAAGCTCGCTATAATCGATCGGTTTCAGAATATATCCTTCTACGCTGAATTGTATAGCCTTCTTGGCATACTCGAAATCCTCGTAACCGCTAATAAAGATAAAGATAATGGAGGGCTTGATCAGTTTGGTTCTTCTAGCCAACTCTAAGCCGGACATAATCGGCATCTTGATGTCCGTTATGACAATATCCAGGGGTATGTCCTGAATATAATCCAGCGCGGTAAACCCGTCATTGGCTTCAGCCACTAGCTGCAGATTAAGCTGTTCCCAAGGGATGAAGGTGCGTAATCCTGTGATTTCAAGTTGCTGATCGTCTACGATTAACACATTAAGCATTCGTCATCACCCTATCGAAGGTTTAAATCCTAATAAAATGGAGGATATACTAAGTATACCCCCCTCATTTTACTTTTTGTACAACTTTAACTTAGCCGCTAACTTTCTTCAAATTTTCTTGCCATTTGTCCGTCATGTATTTCAGAACTTGATCATACCCTGCTGCTTCTGCATCAGTTTGCGCTTTATTGATAATTTGAACAGCTTGTTCACTGGTATCTGCAAAAATAGCACGAGCATAGGCCTCTTTCATAATATCTTTGACTTGACCATAGATGATTCCCAGATCTGTGTCCGGCATAGGCTGAATACCCTCAAATTCAGTAGTATCATAGGAGCTTGCTTTCAGAACCTTAATCGCGGAAGGTCCGTCAAATTGACTTGGCTTCTTCTCTACATAACGTTCTTCATTCAGATCAATCAGGTTTTGATGCAATATGGAGTTTGCAAAATAGTTACCGGAACCAATCTTCAACTTGTCTTTATCCGCCTGTGTAATCGTCTTCGCTTTGTCATTAGGAATCGGTACGCCGTCAGCGTCCGCTTCATCCCACAGCAACCCTTTCGGTCCGAACGTAAACAACTGCTGCCCTTCTTCCGAGGTAGCCCAATCCATGAAGGCGAAGATTTTCTCGGGATCCTTGGCATTCTTCGTAATGACGCTCACATTCCAACCCAGCGTTGAGAAATTTGCCGGTTTAATCTTCGCTAGATCCAGTCCTTTCCCATGAAGGGGCGGGATAACCTGGTAGCCATGGTCAGCATTCTTTTCCGCCAAGACGGCATGACCTTCTTGTACCTGGAAGATATTATTTAGTCCTACTACGGCTACTCGGCCAGTCTTTAACTTTTCCTGGAGCTGATCACTTTTTTGCGTAAAAGCATCCTGTGTGATCAACTTCTCATTGAACAATTTGTTCAGCTGTTTCACTGAATCTAACAACGCAGGATCTTTCAGTATCGATTGGAATTGATTGTTTTCAGGATAAGCTTTCAAGTTATCTAGGAAGAATGTCGTCTTCTCCTCGCCATATCCTGAGTAGATAAGATTGCCTGCCTGGATAATACCGCCAGGGGAAAGCTCGCCGGTTTCCAGCGGGATGACATTCGGATAAGCTTCCTTCACTTTCTTCAGATAAGCTTCAAGATCTTCGTAGGTTTCCAATTTAGGCGAACCCAGCGCCTTGTAAATTTCTTTGTTTACAGCCCAGCCTGTATTCCCGTTTGCGCCGCCATACCAGTTCGGAAAGCCGTACAGCTCGCCGTCAGAAGATTTCAACAATCCCAGCGTTTTATCTCCTGCCCATTTTTTAAGATTCGGGTATTTATCGACGTATTTGCTAATGGGAACCAATTGTCCTGCCTGAACTAATTTCTCCATATCCGCGCTGCGATCCAACGTGATTACATCTGGCAATTGGTCTGACACAATCATCGTGTTGAACTTCTGCCCTGCTGCGCCGCCGGATTGAACGTATTCGATATTGACGCCTTTTTGTTCCTTAATCCATTGGGATGTAGGATCCTGAGCCCATGGTTCCGGTACAGCCCAATCGTAGTGAATATACCAGCTAAAGTTCAGACCGCTTAGTTCCGCCAGAGCGGATGGATCAGAATTCTCTTCATTCTTAGCCGGGGCATTTGTTGCTGTATTCGTTGCTTCATTCGTGCCCTTACTCCCATTGTTACCCGAGTTGTTACTGCAGCCTGCCGCTACAAGACTCATGACAATTAAAGCGATGGCGATTACAAATATCAATTGTTTAGACCTTCTCATCTTTTTTTCCCCTCTCAAATTACAATCTATATGTGGAACAAAGGCATTGCCTCTGCTGACACCGTCTCTATTCTTTCAGAGAACCGATTAAAACACCTTTGACAAAGAATCGCTGCAGGAATGGATATACCATAATAATAGGCAAGGTGGTCACCATCATCGTCGCCATCACGAGCGATTTGGTGGAAACTCCCTTTAATTTCCTTACGAACTCACTAGCTTCTCCCCCTGCGGACGACAGTTGTTCCGACATCGCATTGGAATTAATGATCTGATTTAACAAGGTCTGAATTGGAACCAACTGGGGATTGTTAATGTAGATCGATGCTGTGAACCAATCATTCCATAAGCCGACAGCCGTAAACAGAGACAGCGTGGCGATAACCGGACCGGAGATCGGAACGATAATGGAGAAGAAGGTGCGAATATGATTGCATCCGTCGATCTTCGCCGCTTCCTCCAGCCCTTCCGGCAGTTCTTGAAAGAACGTGCGGAATATAATCAAGTTCCATACAACAATCATTCCCGGTACCACCAGAACCCAGAAAGTATCGATCAAGTGCAAGCTTCTAATCAGGATAAAGGTTGGGATTAAACCTCCGGTAAAGAACATCGTGATGATACACATCACCATAAAGAGTTTGCGCCCGATTAAATACTTCTTCGTCAGACCGTAAGCGAACATGGCCGTAAACGTAATCGACAAGAACGTTCCCACCACTGTCCGCAGGATTGAAATGAAGAAAGCCTGCACCAGCCGTTCGTCCTTAAACACAACTTGATAATTCTCCAATGTGAAAACTCTCGGCCAGAATGTAATGCCGCCCAGCGCAGTATCGGAACCTACATTAAAGGAGATGACGAGGCTGTTCCAGAAAGGATACAAGGTTACGAATGAAAGGCCCAGCAAGATCACGACAATGACAGCATCAAATATTCGATTAGCTATATTCAACAGAAGGACCTCCTACCATAAGCCTGTTCGCCCCATACGACGAACCAAGAAATTTGCAAGCACTAGCAGCACAACACTGATTACGGATTTAAATAATCCAACGGCCGTAGCATAAGAGTATCGCTGTCCCAGTATGCCGACTCTGTAAACATAGGTGTCTATGACATCCGACACGGGTCTCAGTAAGGTATTAGCGCCGTTATTGGTCAGATTCAAGATATCATCAAAGCCGGCATTTAATATACCCCCAATGTTCAGAATCAAGAAGATGATAATAATAGGGGTAATGCATGGAATCGTAATACTGAAAATCTGTCTAAATCTTCCCGCTCCATCTATTGAAGAAGCCTCGTACAAATGTGGATCAATGCCCGCGATCGCCGCGAGATACACAATAGCCCCGAAGCCGACATCCTTCCACACCCCGGTTGATACTAAAATTCCCCAAAAGTAATCTGAAGTTGATAGCCAGTTTATAGGTTCATCAATCATCCCGAGCTTTTGCAATAAAATATTGATACTCCCGTTGTCTACGGAAAGCATGGAAATGACAAAGCTGGAAACGATAACCCAAGACATGAAGTGAGGCAAGTACGATACGGTCTGAACAAATCGCTTGAAGCGAAATCCCTTAAGTTCGTTCAGAAGCAAGGCTAGCACGATGGGCGCCGGAAAAGCAAAGAGAAGCTTCAACAGGCTGATGGAAAGCGTATTTCGCATGACGCGATAAAAATCAGGGGAGTTTATGAACGTTTCAAAATGCTTCAGCCCCACCCATTCACTTCCGAGAAAGCCAGAGAATATATTATAGTTTTGAAAGGCCATCAGAACGCCCCACATCGGAACATAGCTGAACAGGAGAACTAATAGAAATCCCGGGATCACCATCACCTGCAAATCAAGTTGGTCTATGTAGGATCGGAACCAGCCTTTCCTAGCGGGATAAAGTTTCTTTTTATTTGGTGTTGCTGCGAACTCTGACTGCATGATACTCTCTCCCAACTCTTTTTATTTTCATTATAGGTGTATCCTACTTAGGGAGATATGTCCCCGGGCAACGAAAACATATACGAAAAATCGGGATCCCGATAAACGAAAGAAGCCGCATCTACGCGGCTTCCGTAGATACAGCTTCTTTACTTATGCAATAATTGATACTTCTTAGGTGTATCCCCGAATTTTTCTTTAAAGATTCGAATAAAATGATTGGTTGAATTATAACCAAGTTTATTGGCAATTTCTTGTACAGATAAGTTATTTTCCTTCAGCAGCTTAGCGGCTTCCGTTAATCTGCATTCGGTTAAATACTCCGTAAAGTTAATACCCGTACTTTTCTTAAACAACTTCCCTAAGTAATTTGATTTGAAATTCAATTCATCAGCTACCCGTTCTAAGCTGATATCATCGTATAAATGAGCTTGAATATAGTCTTTAATTTTCATTTCGATGTTGTGATGAATACTTAGCTTTCTTTCATCAATGGACTCAATTGCTCTCTCAACTAACCCGTTTATCCACGCCATTACTTTCTCTATGTTATCGAATTCCTTATACTTCTCTCTAATATCGTAACCAAAGTGTTGTACGGAAGGAAGTCCCATAAACTCAATGGCGCTTTTTATCTTAACTAACAGGTCTGAAAGTAAGAATTTACAGTAATCTACCGTATACAGCCCTCTAGTCATTTCATTCTCCAGTTCCGTAATGAGATCTTTGGCCTTCTTCTCATCACACATTCGAATGCTTGCTTCAATTTCACTAAGAATGTCTAAAGAATTACTTGAAGAATGACGTAACTGAATACTTAAGTCTGAATAGGACAGAATTCGGTTATGGGGATACAAATACTTATATTCAAGTGCAAGATTGGCTTGCTGAAACGAAGTGGATATCGCTTCATCAACTAACTCGTAAGTCTCCCCGTGAGACAACATATAACCTCTGTCATAAATCATTTCAATACTGTGAACGATCTTGCTGATGACTTCAGTTTCGAAAGTTGTTTCATTCAGAAAAACGATCCCATTAATCTGTTTGCCGTAATCCTTAATCGCCCACACTTTATAACCCTCATTTCCACTTGACTCCAATAATCCTATTAAGTGATATGAAGAAGCTTGCTCTTTATCAAATGCCTCCATATTCGGGGTTTGTATGACGAAACTAATCAATCGTTTCCATCTGTTGCTTTCCATTCCCATATCGGAGCCTAATACGTTATGATTCGAAATGAGATCATTATGAAGCAAACCCATAATATAATTATGCCGAATGACAGGTTTATTAATTTCAACCATTTGATTTAAATTAACAATTTGAGATGAATAATCTCCTATTACACTCCGAATAGGTTTATGCGCCTTTCTGGTAAGTATGTAAGATATGAGGATACTAATTAATAAAAAAATAATTACGAAAGACATGAGCCAGTTTCGCAATTCATATGTTTTCTTATAGAATAAATCTTTGTTTACAAGCGAAACATAACGCCAGTTATTAATTTCTGATTTCTCAAATGTAATCATTGTTGAGTTGCCATCTAACTCATCGTTGAACATCCCGCCTTTTTCCGCGGATATTACCTTTTCGATCCAAGCTCCCTGATATTTTTTAAGATGATCAAGCCCAAGATTCGTTTGGTTGTTTGCAATCATGTTTCCTTGTTCATCCATAATTAGAATAAGACCATCCGACGGATTTCTTAATGCTGTTAAAGACTTTCTCAATTTAGCGTCGCTGATATGAATAGCTATGGTTGCCTTTCTTTTCTCCGGCGGAGCAAAATATGGAATACTTCTAACATACGTTATAACCGACTCGGATTTCTCTGAGTCTATAATCCTAGGAGGCAACCACTTTACTTGCTCATCTGAATTTCGGAATCCTTCCACCCAGTCTATTCTTGAGCCTATTGTACACGATTGCTCACTCATAAAACATAAACGTGAATTATAGAAAATCACATTGTCATTCTTATAATAGACATCAATCGAATCCACGTTCGGCATATTACTTTGAATACTATTTAATTGATTAATGACATTTAGAATAGATTTGGAGTCGTTGCGAATGGAGTCTTCCATTGGCTTAATCAAACTATCGTCTTGGAGGGAGTCAACAAAGTTATTTTGCACTAACTTCACACTATCTTTTAAGTATTGTTCATCTATTGTATTGCGGAACTGTTTAACAGTCTGCAAATTAATGTTCTCCAGTTGCTCATTAAAGGATATTGAGAAGTACTGATAATAAATAATTACCGGAATAAAAGTGACCAGCACGACGATGACCACATTAAATATAAACAGTCTTGGAAAAAAATACGTTTTTACTCCATGTTTCTTCAGACTCATAATGGGCCCCCCTGCGTTCATACAAGATCATTCTATTTCATTATACTGTTCAACTAACTAACATAAAAATTAGAAGCAGGTTAGTTTTAACCTGCCTCAAAATTACACTTTATTCAATATGAGTTTGGTTCATTACATAACTTGCATCACGCAGTAAGTAATCTGCTGCTTCACTAAAAATATGCTTACCCTTCTGAGCGCGAACTTCTTCCATGAATCCAGTAAACTGACCATGGGTGAGCTTCATCCTTAGACTATTGGCTATCCCTTTATTATCAATCCAATGATTTGCTTCAAAACGATTGATTAAGGATTGCAAACTTGTGATTGATGCGTAGGTTTGAAAGGTTACCTTAGTTAATTGGGCGTTCCCCGCCAGATCCGTAGCATTGACAACTAACGTATGATTGCCAAGATTTAAAGAATACAATTCTATACCATGTCCAACATCATATGCAACAGCATCCAGATACGCGGATGTCATTGAGGCATCCACCCCAGAGTAATTATCTTTCATACGGATTATAGGAAACACATCTTCACTATTCAATAACGTACCATACACAATGCCGGTTACAGAGATATTAGGCGCAGTCTGATCTATATGAATCAAAGCAGATTGTGTAGTTTCCGCATTTCCCGCTTTATCCACCGATTTATAGAACAATGTATGTTTGCCGTCTTCTTGATAAGATACTGGGGTCAGGTAGGGTAGCCAATTCAGCCCTCCGTCCACACTGTATACGGTTTTCTCCACTCCTGAACCTGTATCCGTGGCGTTAAGAGTTACTGTAACCGGTTGCACGTACCATCCATTAAGTCCATCTGGCGCTAAAGGGGATGATATTAACTTTGTTATGGGAGCATCTAGATCCGTTTGATTCCGCAAGGTTACATTTCCCCATCTGGATGTGTTCGAATACCCCGCGCCTTTCGGATCACTCCATATCGCCGTGCTTGTTCTGGATCCTACGCCGTTGTCGTCATTGACTTGTGAATCAAATCCAATCACTTTTCCTTCTGCTCCTTCAATAGTCTTAAAGGGAATCTTAACTTCTACTATATAACCAGTAGATGTTATTGCGGTTTGACTTATAAATTCACTCACATTCCCTTGACTTCCTATTGACTTCTCATTCTCGAAGTTAATTCTGTACTGCCTGTCATCCTTCTCGTGCGATGTTGTCTTTGCGTTATTTTCGTCAAGGAAAACTTCCACAGAATCTTGTTGATATGGAATAACATTTAACTTGCTTAGAAGTGGATCTGTAACTTCGGTAAAGACATATAAATAGTTCTCGTCCCATAAAATCCGGGTGCTGGCTGTCGCCCCTGAAGTTACAGGTGCTGTTAGGTTGTCAATGAACTGGTTAACCTTTATGACTGGAGCTGTACCCCAAATACGATCCATCGTACCATCAATAACAGGTGTCCCCTTGTACGCCAAACCGCTCTTAGGTGTGAAGATCATAGACTTCCTTACGGCTTCAATATCAATGATATCGTTTCCAATAGGATTTTCGTTGGTATAGCTGGACTCATACGCCCCTATATCGAACTTGGTTCCCTTCGGACGAGAGGCTTTATTGTAATCTTCCGACGGTGCCAATGTCTGTGTGCCTCTGTCGATAGCCGGCGAATTAGAGTGGAGTTTGAGAAAATCCGCACTTAACGGGTTTAATGAAAGGAATTTAGGATCGGCTATAACGTCATTTATCCCGATAACTCCAGGCATACCATTGTAATACAGGTTATTCGCATAAATTACAAACTCGCTTCCGCTCGAGCTGTTGAGCTTATAATTGGCTTCGCCTGGCCGGAGATCCCTTGCATATACTATATTATTAAAGATGTTAATGTTATCCGACCTGCTCGCGAATAGCTGAGCGTAGGATAGATATGGATTTAAATTATTATTGTATAAAGTATTGTTGATAATGTCTACGTTCGCTGAATTGAAGGAGTGAATACCCGAGCCTCCGTTATTATAGGAAATGTTATTTTCCACGAGGGTTTTCCCTTTATAAGCCGGATAACTTTTCCCCGTATTTTTATTATAATCGATAATGATCCCGTTTCCGTCTGAATAATTCTGTACCGCGCCCCACTTCACATTGGTTTGATTATCATGAACTTTATTATTGCGCACAATACTTTTGTAGCCCGTATTCACGTCAATATCCACCCCGCCTAGAACACTTATTCCGCTTGTAGCATATATCGTGTACCAACAATTGTTGTATATGTGATTATTATCGATTGTCACGTAATCTGCAGCGAGAGCATTAACACCGGCGCCCGGCATATCATGTATAACATTGTTACTAATTATTATATGATGGAATGGATTAAGCCCTTTTTCTACAGCTGATCTGCTATCGATTGATATGCCATTGGTATTCGTATTCGTGAATCTCACATCTCCATAATTTACGGGACTACCGCTCTTGACACTGTCAACATAGTAATTATAAGCTTGATTTCCATCTTCTACTGTAAGACTTTGGTTATTTCCTTTAACCTCGATGCCGTCGATTTTAATATAATTAGCCTGTATCATGATCGCGTCCCAACCGGTTTGCGCGAACAGTACAGGATGTGCTCCTGGTGCCGCTTTATAAGTAATATATGCCGGCTCATTAGTTTCAGGATGAATCGCTCCCGACTTGGTGATCGACAACATTCGGCCTCCACCAGTGTAAGTCCAAGTCCCGTCCATTAAATAAATCGTATCGCCTGGCGCAGATAAATCTGCTGCCTTCTGTAAAGATCTGAATGGCGCATTAAGCGACTTTCCTGGATTGTCATCATTTCCGTAAGGGCTTACATAATAGTTCACGGGTTCTCCGATTGATACCCCGGTATGAAACAATTCCCCGGGACTAGCATGAATGACCGGAGCAGTTCCTGGTAGATTTGAAGCGGATACTCTGATGTTATCTACCAACACTGTCGATTCAGCATGTACACCTTTTTTAATAGTAAGCATGAATGCCGCTATTCCTGAAGTGTAGTCTATATTTCGGAGTGGTTCACTATGTACCAGCTTGGTTGAAACACCGTTGCGTTCATGGTAAAGGTCGTAACTTTTACTATCGGTATGCAACACTAGCTTTAGAGAAAAGGGTTGGTCAACATCCCAAGTGGTTCTGGCTGCCATGGAGCCACTTATGTTATTGGAGGAACGCGCATATATGTTTCCATTCTTTGAGATTAAAACCATACCGCTTCTTGAATCACCCCAAGTGCCATTGATCGAATTCAGTTCGTAGTCCGCATTCCGATCTTTAAGCGTCAAATCGGCTTCCAACGTATAACTGTTATATCGTGTGGACGCATCCGATGCCCAGCTTGGATAAACGGGGAAACCAATATCTCCTGCTTGATCCTTGTTCGTAGTCACTTCCACCCATCTGGAGCCGTTCTGCTCAACGATCTTCATAGTAGAAGGAGAAGCCGCATCAAGAAGATTAGACTTAATTACAGAACCCGTAGCTGTCCCGGCAATGATTGAATCAGAATCCGTTGTTTCAAAGGTCGTAGTTCTTAGAACGCGTACATCCGCAGCGGGCATGTAAGAATCTCTCTTATCATTAGAGTATGAAATTCTAACATCGTCATAACGTATACTGGTAGCAGTTGCAGCCGCTGTACCCACAGCTTCAATATTATAATAAGCGATTCCGGATTCTAGAAACTTATGATTGTTATAGTTCATTAAAGGCTCTCCGCTGGCTAGCATATTCGTAATGCCAGTTGCTGTATCGGTGAGGAACAGGTCGTATTTATTGATGTCCTTATAAAGGTCCAGTTTCACCTTGTAGGCGGTGCCTGCTGTCCAGTTTCCCCGTTTAGCCCAGATTGTCTGAGATATGGTTCCTGATTTCACTTGTATATCGCCGGTAGGCAAGAATTTGGCAATGGGCAAGTTCTGCAACCAGTCTCCCGGTATCACCTTCAAGTCAAATTCTTTGTCTTGATTGCTGAAAGTAATAGAACCCTCGAATGAAAACCGATTTCCGGTTAGTTGCACGCCGGAGTTTGCGCCATAATAAAATCGGGTCTTACCTTGTGCAGCAGCCGGCACGGTAATTTCCATTGCACGATTTCCGCTAGGATCCGCTACAATCTTACGCACGAAGGAAGTTTCGGTACCCACCATCGTGGGAATCGGATTTATATCCGCACCTACAGCAAACTTACCGAAATTTGGATCTGCCGTCTCGAAAGTGTGACTCTGAGTAACTGTCGTAGCCGCGGAGGCTAGATTATTAGTCGGCGGAAAGGTTACACCAATCATTGCAAGCACAAGTGTGAACATGGAGATGTAATATCGATATCTTCTCATCCTTTATTCCTCCTAATTAAAGAGAAGAAACAGATTATTATCAACCTGCTTCTCTCTATTAATGTAACAAATGTTTACTGACCGATATTTTTATTGTAAATGTCATTTACTTCTTTCTCGATCTCATCGCCGCCGTTAGCTTTAAATTTCTGGACAAATTCATCAAATACATCTGGGCTTGCTTCGCCAAGGATGATTTTCAAGTAGTAGTCATCGGTTAATTTGGTTAAATTCACCGCATGTTTTCCATAGGCATCCACAGTTGGAGCAGGAAATGGCACGTAGCCTGTTGTTTTCACACGATCCGCAAACTCATAATTAAATGCGTCATTCTTCTTGTTAAAGTCGGGTGACTCTATCATATGGAATACGGATATTCCTTTTTTGTTAGCATCGGCTGTTGTGATCGCAGGATTTAGACTTATGATGTTGCCCGACTCATCTTTCCAGTCTTCGCCTTCAACACCCCTAAATGTGGTTGTATAGTAGCTATAATCCGTAATTGAAGCCTCTGCCATTTTCAAAATGGTTTCCACTTTCCTAGGATCTTTAGCCGCTTTCGTAGTAATTCCCACAGGAACGGAGTTTACTCCCCACTGAATCGTACCGGATTTGCCGTCAGGTCCGACCGGAGGTTTCCCGAAAGCGATTTCAGCAGTTGGCTGCGATTTCTTAAGGTTCTGGAATAGCCCTCCACCCAAATCTGTTGAGATCACTGGATTTAACGTATCTCTCCAATGGTAATACATACCTTTCCCTGTTAAAGAAATCCGATTATTTAGCATCGCGTTGGATTCCGCCCAGTACCCTCCCGTATTCTCCGAAGTAATAAATTCCGGATCAATTAATTCAGCTTTATACCATTTATGAAGGAGCTTAAGCGCATCTTTCATCTCAGGTTGAATCGCGGCAAATGTAATCTTACCATCTTTCTGGATGTAATCCAGATTTACAATTCCTTTACCTGCATTCTTGAAATCAGATATTCCGGGGTGTCCGAAGGCGCCTAAAATGGCAGGTAATGCATAATCAGACAAACCATAGGTATCTTTTTTACCATTCTGATCCGGATCATTATTACGAATCTTCGTCAGTGCCTCTTCGAATTCTTGAAGTGTCTCGGGTGTTTTCGTTATCCCGACATTCTTTAACCAATCCTTGCGCCAAATCAGTGATGTGGGATAGTCGCCATTAATATTGACAGAAGGTAAAGCATAGATTTCGCCGTCACTTTTCACAGTGTTCCACAGCTCATACTTATCAATTAACGCTGCGTAGTTAGGAGCAAATTTCCTTATGGTATCTTCGGATATAGGGGCCAACACGCCATTGGATACGTACTTATTAATCGTGTTGTAATCTGGCTTAATGTACATCACGTCAGGCATTTCACCAGCTGCCAGCTTTACATTTAATGTATCCACCCATTTATTCGTGTCAATGTACCAAATATTGTATTGGGCATTGAATTTTTCAGAAACCATCTTCTGAATTTTCGTATCCGGGTCTACTTGACCAAATGAATTATACGCTAGCCAATCGATCGTTACCGGTTCCTGAGCTTCCGAAGTGCTGGTTGGCTTAGATGTTGTTTCGGTTGTATTTACCGCCTCCTTATTCGTACATGCAGCAAACATACTTGCTGCAAGCGTAAGGGTAAGAATTACACCTAGCGTCTTTGCAGTTTTTTGGGACATAGAAAACCCTCCTGTTATTTGTTTGTATAAAATCAACCCGAAAATCCGGGGAAAAACCCAGTTCAGTTATCCTTTAATGGATCCAATTAACGTTCCTTTTACGAAATACTTTTGCAAAAAGGGATACACACAGAGAATAGGCAATATGGAAACAACCAATGTGGCCAGCTTCATGGATTGTGTGTTAACATTGGCTATTCCAGTTTCCGTTCCCGCCGCGGAAACATCACCATCCAGAACAATCTTACGCAGGATCAACTGAAGAACTTGTTTATGCTCCGACTGAATGTACAACATACTATCAAACCAGGCGTTCCAATGATATACCCCTGTATATAAAGCCACCGTCGCTAAGACAGGCATGGATAATGGCAAAATAATTTTCCTTAAAATGTAGATATCATTCGCCCCATCCATCTTCGCGGATTCTTCCAGCGCTTCCGGAATTTCATGCACGAAATTTCTTACAATCAGAAGTAAGAAGGTGCTGACCGCTCCAGGCAATAGCAAGGACCAAATACTGTTCATTAACCCAAGGCCTTTCACCAACATATAAAGCGGAATCATTCCGCCTGAGAAAAACATGGTCAGAACAATAAACCCTGTCCAAAACGTTCTATGCGGCAATGTTTTTTTGGAAAGCGGATACGCCCCCAGGAACGTTAATGTAACCGTAAGTATAATGGCTAGAACGGTTCTAACGATCGTATTCTTGTAAGAAATCCATATTAATTCGTTATGGAAGACTTGTTTGTATCCCGCGAAATCGAAGGAGGTAGGGAAGAAGTGAAAGCCATAACTGTTTACTACTTCAATCGGACTCATAGACAAAGTTACAACTTGCAGAAATGGCAGTAGTGTACAAATGGAGAGTAAGGACAATATTACATATACGAAACCAATAAATATTTGATCAGACAACTTTTTTTTAGCAATCATGTTCACACGCTCCGTTCTGTCTGTACCTGTAATTCTCTAGAAAATTGTCTCATCACTGAACCGCTTTGCTATAAAGTTTGCAGTTAACACAACGATAAGCGCGATTACATTCTTGAATAAACCCACCGCAGCCGCATAGCTGTAATTCATTTTTTGAATGCCCTCTGTATACGTATAAGTTCCAATAACATCACCCACACTCATGACCTTCGCGTTGAGCATGTTATAAATCTGATCGAAGTCATCATTAATAATCTGACCTGATGTCAAGATAAGCAGGATGACAATCACCGGTGTGATGGATGGTAAAGTAATATACCAGATTTTCTTCAATCTGCTAATGCCGTCCACATCCGCCGCATCGTACATTTCGGGATTAATTCCGGCAATCGCAGCAAGATATATAATGGCGCTAAACCCTACTGTTTTCCAAATTTCGGTACTGACCAGAATCGTGCGAAACCAATCTACGCTAGCCATAAAGAAGATAGGCTTAAATTCAAGCATGGTAAGAATAATGTTGACAGGACCGCGGCTGGGAGACAGAAACTCTGTAATAATCCCGGAAAGTACAATCCACGACAGAAAATAGGGCAGATAAGTGATGGTCTGAACTGTTTTCTTAAACAATGGTTTTCTCACTTCATTAATCATGAGAGCAAGGATGATCGGAGCCGGAAAGCCAAAGAGCAACTTATAAAAATTAACAATCAATGTGTTCTTCAGGACAGGGATAAAGTACAATCCCGTAAATAACTCTTTGAAATTATCAAGTCCCACCCAAGGACTCCCGGAAATTCCCTTCATAATTTTGTAATCTTTAAACGCTATAATTACGCCGTAAATAGGAGCGTAATGAAAAATGATGTAATACAGCAATACTGGAGATAACATAATGAAGAAGTACTTGTGATCTAAGTATCTTTGGGCTGTATTTCTCCGTTTCAGAGTGCTGCTTACGCCCTGTGTTTTAATCAACTCCGTGGCCATATTATTCATCTTCCTTCTCCAACCTCTCTTCTCATTATTTATTAAATCTATTTTGTTAACGTTTTCTTTTTGTTCTGTGCCTAATTTAACCCCATGTAAACCCTTTCATCAATAGCACATTTGTGAAAATATAACGATTTACTTCTACTTACCGGGAATTTGCTCGAATTTAAAGTGATTGGAGCCGTTAAGCGAAGCATCTTTCATCCTGAAATTCAGCCTGTAAATACAATCTCCCCACACTTTATTCATCCATATATCGGGTGTATCGATTACTTCAACTGAAAACTCTAATGCCATAGCGTCATAGTGAAGCAGGACATTTCGGCCATTTTGAACGAATAGTACAATCTTTCCTTGCGCCAATTCTTCTTGCACGCAACAAGTCAGCAGATGCCACTCATTACAGGAACTTTCTTTATGAAATTGGAACTGATCTTCTACGGTGATGAGCGAGTCCAGTTTTCGTTCCAAGGCTACATTACGAATCCAATAAATCAATCCCGTTTCAAGCGGATATGCATCCGTAATATCCATTGTAAGACTTGCCCTTTCTTCATTGGAGGAATATGTAACCGATTTGGCTTTATATGCCGGACCGGGTAGCTGCTCATATCCTCGGATTGTCGGCACATTATGATAAGAGGATTTCATGGTCCATAACGAATACCGCTCTTCGCTGAACGTCTTCTTGTTATACGAATTTACACCAGCATCAATAATTACCGGTTGCCCGTCGGAATATACGATAAATTGTCCGATATCGTTGTGATTATGACTTTCATCGTTATGCCCCCCTTTAGCTGCCAGATATAGACCGGTTGACGAACCGTGTCTTTCTCTTGCTGCCATCACCTCAATACCGTCCATCCAAACATCACGTAAATAAGGCACCGTGATTTCCCGGTTAATCATTTCTTTATATAATTGGATCTCGGAAAGCATCCGAGACATAGGAAACCATGCTTGTTGCTTAAATTTCTCCTCTGAAATCTTATATTGGTTGGCTGCCTGATTCATAAGGAGTTCATCTTGAATAAATATTCCGTACTTATACGCGAGTGCCGATTGAAAAGCGTATATTTTGGCAGAACCATCGGCAAAATTTATAAAATAGGATTCATTGATATGAGTTTTATAAATAAATCTGCCTATTTCTTGTATATGCGCGTCCTTATAAATATCAATCCATCCATCTGAAGCATGATGAAGCAGCTCCAGACATTCCAGCAGCGAGCCTCCCGCGCGATCCCAATAGGATGTACCTTCGTCACAGCCGCCGTCCTTCTCATATCCATCAATGAAAACATCTAAACTGCGCATCACTTTACGGAACATCTGCGCTCTCTCTTCATGATTATCTTCCAGCAATAAAACGGCTGTAAGGATGCATGAATTTATCCAGGGATTCCAATTATTTACCGGCTGACGGGCAAATCCCATCCAGCGATAATCATCTCTTGTCATATATGGATCCAGGACGCGCGTTTGTACCGTTTCTTTAATTCGCAAGTTGACCATGGGAGCTATTTTTTCGATCTTGGCATGCAACAAATAATAGGCCCAAGAAAGGAGTGCCCCTGTTTCCGCCGATCGCAATTCAACCATGTGCTCTTTTCCATTAGGCAGCACAGCATTGTCGTTGTGCATGACGCCAATCCATGAGGTTTCTTCACAAATACACCAGATACCATTCAGAATATCATCCGTAAATCGGTCTTGATTCTCTATACATTCCGCCGTAATTAAAGTACCCAGTGCGGATCTTCTAGCTAAATAAGCGTTATCCATACGATCAAAATAACCCGTGCGTGAGAATTCCATATAATACTCTGCTGTTAACGCAGGCCATTCATAAGCTAGATATCGTTCTCCCTTTACAATCAAACTTTTCTTTACTTCAGCAGGAATTTCTGTCCAAAATGTGCGCTCCGTCACAGGCGGGAATAATGTGAACTGTTCTTTACGAATGAGGTGTTGTTCTAAATCTTTACCGCCAAATTTCCCGAAAATCATATACCTGTTCTCCTTCTGTTAGTTATTTGTTAAGCAAATTGCTCAGCAAGCATTTCTGCCCAGCGAATGTTGGCATCTTTGGTTCTTCCCGCGATATGTGGAGTGTGAACGACATTGTGGCGGTTAAGTAAAGGATCATGAAGAGGCAGCGGCTCCAGATCGAACACATCCGCCGCTAAGCTGATTTCATCGGCAAGTACTCTTCTTCTAAGCTCGTTTGTATCGCAAATCCCCGCTCGTGTTACAAGAATAATCAAACATCCCTTAGGCAGCGCTCTTATGATTTCAGCAGTAACCAGACCTTCTGTATCGGGGGTTAACGGGACCATAGGTACGAAGATATCGGCATCATGCGCGAGTTTCTCTAAATGCCATTCTTTCCGACTTCCCGCGCGATGAAATGAAGCTTCACTTGCGAAAGGATCCCATGCTGCGACATCCGCTCCCAAAAACCGAACAAAGCTGGCATAACGGCTTGCAATGTTTCCGGCTCCTATCATGCGTACTTTCTTACCTTCGATCGTGCCATTAACAAAGTTGGGATCGTCACTGAATTGTTCGAGCGGAAAATCCCATGCATTCAGGTTCCCGATGATCTCCATATGCGCTTGAGGAATACGTCTTAGAGCCGCAATCGTAAGACCCAGGGCGAATTCGGAAACAGATTGTGCCCAGTATCCTGCCGATGGTTGAACATACTGGAAAATTCCCATCTCTTTTAGCTTGGCAGCTATTTCCTGTGATGGTTGCGCACCATATGGACCCTCTCCGATGTAAATTTCTTTAAGCGCTGTGAAATATGTTAAATCTTGTTCAGTTACGGTAACCGCTAAGATTATTAGCTTTGTAACGGTGGATGGTTCAGGGACAACTTCAGCAAGAATGCTATTGGAATCTTGTTGCAGTCTTATGAATGATACATGACCTAAGCGTTGCAATAGTTGAGATAATCGATCTGCTGTGTAAGGCCAAATGCGATCGAAATCAGGATGAACAATTATAACGGTTCTCATTGCGCTTTCCTCCTATTAAATAATGTCCAGCTCTCTTCGACCTTTGATATCGGAATGTCACCCGTAAAAATCAAAACATCATATTGAAATGTGCAAGTTTCTCCTTGTTGGATTGTCCAGGCCCCTGCAATACTGCAACTTGGGCATATGCCCAGCTCACCGTCAACTCTCCAAGGAACAGGATGTTCCAAATTCATTGAATGGTCCATAATCGCTATTCCGGCCACACCATCACGATCCGGAATCTGCATCTGTACCGCAACCCATCTTGCCCGCTTCCCTTCTGCTTCCTCATTGATCTTCCCCTCGCTGTTAAGAGCCATTCCGCCTGACTCTTGCCTATAAGGCATTCGAAGAAACAGCCCTCCATAAGGGTAATGGCCCAAAGTTAAATCAACTTCAGCATACATTTGTAAATGAAGATACATCTCATAGTGATCCCCGAGATCATTGAATTCCCAATTCTGGGTTTCTTTAAAGAGTAAATTGCCTTGAGGATCACGATAATCCGTCTCCACGGACCAGGTTACCTGTTGTTCCGTTACCTGTGCTTCTTTTATTAAGCGTGGATGAAATGTACCGTCAAGATGGGCGCGCGCGGGATTTAATCCTTCGCTCCAGAAACCATAGCCATTCACATCATTGAGCCCGATATACAATCCATGCTGCCAAGGGTGATGCGCTGGAGCATTTTCTGTTAACTCGCCCTTTCCATCCGGCGCCATTATCGGGTGGATATATGGCCTTCGATCTGATTCAGCATGTTGAACTAGTATGGCTTTCTCTTCACCGGTTCGATAAATCCGAATCTGGTCCTTCGTGGTTTCCGCAGTGAGTTGTAATGACTTGTGGATAAAGTTCATATGCTTCTCCTTCTTTAATCAATAATAATGTTAGCGGTTTCTTTCGGTCATGCACTCAATATAATCGTTAACAAAGCTGTGTTACAATGCGAAAATAAGGAATAAATCACCTTATTCTTCTTTGTCTTCTCCTAAAGGAAAAATGGCGGCTTTGTGCAAAAATAGTGATTATCTGCATGTAATACAAATCAGACGAAAAAAGCTGCATCTACGGCTTCCGTAGATACAGCTTCAAGATCAAGATAATTTTATGGAGTCACGGGCGACTCTATCACGTAAAAGTCATCGCCATACGTTGTTCCCGCGTTATTGTAAATATAGATGAGTGCTCTGGAATTGCTTGAGCCGGTAGTGAAGGTGAGCGTTTGTTTCGTATAGACGCTGGTGGAGATGGCCCCTTTTTTCTCCGTTCCTCCGTAATTCTTCACACCGATAAATCCGCCACCGCCTGATGTGCATCTACTGCTGTGCATTCTCCTGCATTCATTGCAGCCTGCATACTTATAATATTCGCTTCGATAATCCAATCAAAATTTGTTACCATATATATGGTCACTCTCCTGTACTTAGATTTGCGCACGGCAAATTAAGGGTAGCATAGCGGAGTTGTATTAAATAGGGAGAGTATTATTTAGCTCAAGTTATGTTTAGAGTACTTTTTTAAAGAAATAATGCTTTGCTCCATCCGGTGCGTTTTCAAGGATAGCATATTGGTCATATCCATTTTTTAAATAAAACTCCGGTGCTTGAAAACTAAAAGTATTGTTCCACTTCTGCTAAGAGTTGTGTCCCGATTCCTTGTTTCCTCAAATCCGCATCAACCCATAGAATATCAACTTCTAACCAGTTCCAACATATCTCAGCAAGAACGCCGCCCATTACGTTACTTTGTTCGTCTTTAACAGTAAGATTAATTTCTTCATATCGGGATGCCAAATGCTCCGGAACGTGCTTTGCGTTGTATTCAATACCCCCCTTAATTAGATTTCAACTGCATCAAACTCACCCACAGAAAATCCTCACCAAAGTGTTCGCTAGGCTGCGTAATCTTCTTCATCGCTCGAAAGTCGACAAACTCAAAATCATCTGCAAATATATCTCTAAGCCTTTCCTCGGTATACCCAATTCCACCTTTAAGACTTCCAGAGCGATAAATTTCCCAATCCGAAGTATCCTTTCCACCTGCAGTGTTAAAGCACACTAATCCGAAATGGCCGTGAGGCTTAAGTGCCTTCTTCAAAAATTCCAAATAAGTTAACCGTCGGTGTGGCGCTAGATGATGCAACAGTCCGCAATCGTATATAAAATCGTATGAATTCGGATTAAAGGAGAAATCAAATACGGACTCGCAATGAAAGTCAATCTCAATAGCAGCTTCGCGCGACCTTTCCTTAGCCCACTGAATCGCATTTTCTGAAAGATCTATGGCATCCACCTTACAACCTTGCTGAGCCATGTATATTGCATTTCGCCCTGGACCACATCCCATTTCCAGCACTCGACCAGGCATAAGACCATTACTGAAATACTCCACCAAATTCTCATCAGGACCTGCAACTCTAAAAAAAGGAACATCTTTTTCCCGATCAACATAGAAGCGCTCCCAGAATTCTTTGGGATCCCGCAACAAGTGATCAAGCATCCCCATCAGATCTTCATAGTTCAAAATAGACTCTTTCAATTAACATCCACCTCCACCTATATTTTACTGCAAATTGGAACTATGTAGGAGAATTTTATCCCCGGACGTCAAAAAGGGACTTGGCGCAAAATTCGCCAAGTCCCTTCATTTAAAAACTAATGCAAACTACGATACCCCGTCAAACACGATATAGATCGTGTCATCTCCGTTCTTCGTCCGCAAGCCGTTCCACCCCGCCGCATCGGTTATACCCGAATCGTTGGATAGCGTATATTTCTTCCCCGCTTCAAGCGGTGTCTTCAGTTGCAGTGTTACTTCGGTTACGATTTTGCCGGTGTTGTTGACGCCGTCCGATTCAATCTCAAGCTCAGCACCGCCCTGCAAGCGTAAATTAAACAAGGCTTTAGAGATGTTTTTGACAGGCTCGCTAAAAATCACTTTCACCGAATTTCGATTAACCGGCGTGACTTGCTTCACATAAGGAGTATGGTTCTCTACCTCAGTACCGGCAAATGATTTCCGGTTCGCTCCGTCCGAAGTGACCAGACCCGGGATGTTGGATACGGACACTTCATAAACATGACCTACACGCAACAGATTCGGATTCGCATCGCCGGTTCGGAACTGCACCGTCACCGCATGGTCGGTACCTGATTTCCGCTGAACGAAGGTTTTCCAATCTTGAAGCGACACTTGCCCGCCATTGTCCTTCACACTTTGAATTCGCAGGGCCGACACTTCACTGTCCGAAAGAGCCCGATTAAAGTAAACTTCAATGGTGTTCTTATTCATCGTTCCGATGGACTGCAGTTGTACCGCTTTCTGCGGATTGGAGATGCCCCCGAACGACCATTCGCTGAGCGTTTCCATATGGTTTCCGCCCAGGTCCACAATATCTTTGACCGTTAATTTATACAAGGTGGCGTCTTTCTGCTGCGATGTGGTGATAATGACCGTCTTGCCGTCATCTTGCAACGCCAGACGTTGGATCGACAAGCCGTTATTAAGGCTATAAAAGCCGGGATTGCGCGCTTGGTCCGGGTTGACTTTTTCACTAAAAACAAGCGTTAAGGTTGCATCCGGATTCAGTTTTGCCGAAGTCACTTTAGGCCGGTTACCGTCCTGATTTCCTATGAAAGAAACCACTTTGTCATCCATCACATTGCCTGATAAATCTTTAATTCTACGGATCGTTAATTTATAGGTTTTACCGTCCTGCTGCTCTGTGGTCCCGAGTGTCACTTTGCGCTTGTCTGAAGATACATTGGCGGACAGAACTCGAACACCGTTGTCGATCGTATAATTCCCTTCCGTCGTTGCCGTTCCTGCATCCACGGGTTCCTGGAATGTAATCTCCACGGTGCGCTTTGGAAGATTGACGACAGACGTAACTTGCGGTTTGCCCGAATCATCTGATAATGCTTTATACTTTCGTTCTGATCCGTCGATGTACAGGGAGTAGGTTTGATTGTAATTCTGCTTATTGGTCAACAACACAACCGTCAACCCGTCCGCGCTTAACGTTGCTTGTTGAATAAACACACCGTTGCCGCGGTCGTCTTTCAAAACAAATCTGGATTTATCCGCCGATTTAACAGCAGTGTTGAATGTAATGAGGATGATGTTGTTTTTTAACGGCACTACGGATTTCACTGACATCGGTACCTTATGAGTGTCTTCATAGACAGTGTACGCCGCTTCCACCAACAACCCCCGGGTCGCATTGTCCGTATAATTAGCCCGCGGGGAGAACCACTTGCGATCCAGTGCGATGGCTACACTGCTTGCCGCCCATTTGGACACGTACCCGTTCACTTTCGTCGAACTGGACCCGGAAATGCCATACGTCCTTACGAGGACCGTGGCCAATTGCTCCGCGCTAACTTTCGTAAGCGGCTCAAAGCGCCCGTTGCTTACGCCTTTCATTAACCCCGCCGCGCTAACCGCAGCAATCTCGTCGAACGACCAGCGCGTCTTGAGTACATCGTTGTACTTCGATGCCGTCGACTGATTCGAAGACAACTCCAGCAACCGAAACAGCACAGCCGCAAACTGTTCCCTTGTCATCGACTCGTTCAGCCTCGAGCTCCCATCGCTAAACCCGGCAAAGATCCCTTTGTTCACTAACACCTCATATTTCTGGTCTACCGTTAAATCCGCCGCAAAAGCCACAGGTGTTACCGCACTTAACATCAGAAGCAGAACTAAGCCAAATGACATGACTTTCCTCATTAATTACGCCTCCTTAGCGTGAAATTGGGTCATTGTGAATACCCGTTATACGCTGTTAAACCCATTTTTGTTGCTCGAATCTCCCGATACTTTCAAATACAGGTCTAACGTCCTTCATGCTGTCGAATGGTGTAAATCTCGACATTATGCCATAGTTCTGTTATTCAAGAACGCAAAAAAAGCCCCGTCAGGGACTCTGATAGAATCACTTGCTATATTTTAGACCCTATTCCAGTCATACTCCATAATTCTTGCGGTGCTTAGCGCTCTTTCTTCACCAAACAATCTCTCTATGACATACAAAGAGGCATCCATACCTGCAGAAACGCCTGCGGATAACACGATTTTTCCGTTATCAACATATCTAGCTTCCTCTAAAATTTCAGCTGAGGGGAGGATGGCCCTTAATTCGTTGATTGCCAAACGATTTGTAGTCAGTTTTAATCCATCCAATAGGTCGGTCATTGCAATGATTAAAGCTCCTGTACATACGGATAGAACAATCTCAACTCTATGGAAAGCCTCTTTGATCCAATCTGTGATAACAACATTATGCATTTCCGTTCTTGCTCCCCATCCACCAGGTATGATTAAGATGTCTGGCTGTGGACAGTTAGCAATGGTGTACGAAGGGTTTATACTAAGTTGCCCCAATGCAATTACTGGGCGGTTGTGCTCCGCGACTGTATAAACATTCAGATCCTTGCCTCTGTTACTCCCTGTGATAAACACCTCAAACGGCCCTACAAAATCCAACGGCTCCACACGATCATAAATCAAAATAGCTACATTTTTTGCTTGGCTTTCCTGATTCATAACATCATCTCCATCCTATGTATGAAAGACCGTTACTTGGGGCCACTTGCTCTTTAAATTCTTTTGCACAATGCGCTTTTCATATATGGCAGCCAGTTCCGGAGAGGATTGAAATAACGGGGTTGGTTTAATGTTCATCTCCAGCACATCTTCAAGCCCCCACGGCGTAGTCACAATCACTTGATCCCACACATCCAGCTTTAAACCCAACCCAGTCGCGGTCTCGGGAAACTTAGAAATCGCATCCTCGGACGAAGTATACGGCGGTATGTCATTTACTAGATGCATCCTGGCTTCATTCTTTACTGACCATGGAATGGTTGGCGCGAGCTGTTGTAACCGAAGTTCAAGTTCTTTTTCATAACCTTCATCCACTTCCGCTGGGTCAAAAAAAATCACATCCACATCCGCAAGCGGCGTCCGCTCTCTATATCCGTGAAGGGTGTCCCAAATCTTGGAGCGAACGAATCCCGCACAAACCCACCAATCGGGGAGCTCTAGCGTCTTAACCGTTTTCAGGATGTCCATGATCCATCCGTCGGTTTGGAATAGGAGTAGAAGATCTTCTTTATTTTGAATCAAAATGGTGCTCCTTCCGGACTTAACCCAGTTTTTTAGTAAACAGAATCTCCAACGGTTCATTCTCTAACAACAAACAACCCGCATCACGATAGCTGAGACGTCTATAAAAGTGCTGTGCCTCTTCATTAGCCAATGTGGATGTCATCACAAGCTTGTACCCTTTCTGTACCATCTCCCGCTCCCAAAATAACACCGTTTCCTTCCCCCATCCCTTCCCTCGAAAAGGCTCATCAATCCAAAGCATGTTCATGAAAGGGGTATTGTCCCAGAAGTAACTGTAAAGCATCCATCCAACAGCATCCGCTTCAACTCGTAGAATGTATATCTCATTGGCTTTAATTTTCGGCAAAATTAAGCTCTCTAAGATATGAGAATCCCGTGTTTTGATATATTCATAGTCTTGTTCTACCGCAACAGTAATGTGCCATTGGGCTACTCCTCTCCACCGCAAGTTACAGATCTGTACCCGGCGTAAACACGCCAACCACTTCGAAATATAAATCTTCTAGTCGATACTCCTGCTCATCGAGAGGCAGCGCCTTAAACTCGTCGGTAAGGGTATATGCCTCACTTGTGGGATAGGGTCTCCAAAAAGTTAACCCAATTTCCCTGAATTTATAGAGACAGCCGGATTCCGTATAATCATTATATTTAGCAACCTTGCTTACATGCTCAACAATACGGTCCGCTAACGTGCAGAATACATCCAGTCCGTCATATTCAACATGGAGTCCACTCGCAATCTGAATAAAGTTCGCCCTACCCTCACTGTCAAAATCAATCCGGCCATACATCATATAATTTCGATCAACCGCAAACAGTTCTTGGTGCGTCATCCCCAGTAGATAAGGACCTATAGATTTCCCGGGTATTACTTTCATGGAATTCATGGTTTGTCTTCGCCTCCCCTTTTTATTGCGTTCGCTCTTGTGAGTTTATCAAGAAAAAGCTTTACTTGCTAGGAAATAAAAACCGGCTCAGCCTAGTGAAATCTAGGACCAAAGCCGCTCAATATGTTATACTTTGGATAGAATGTTAGGGGATAGGGCGTTACGACCGCCCTACCCTGTGATTCAAGCGAGTGCCTCAACTGTGATTCCAGTTGGGGCTTTTACATTTTTAGGCGTTCTTTCAATGCATTTTACCAGTTGAGCCCGGCTGTCAGCAAATTAAGAATCGCGCTAAGAAGTAAAAGCAGCTCACTAGTTTATTCTATTATTTCTTTTCTGAGCTAAAATGAAAATGATCGTTAAAAGAATATACAAAGCTAGATTGGTAGGTTTAGCTATACCATAGTATAGGGATTGAAAAATTCCGCCAACAATCATAATTAAAGCAACCACCGTCAGTATTTTACTTACTCTAACATGGCTTTTTTTTAATCCAAAAGTAAGGAATAACATAAGGGCTATTACTGGGACTAAAAATAAGCTTAAGATGACCAAATATGCCGAAATCATATGTTATCCTCCAATTACTCCTCAACCCACTTATAAGTCAAATACTCATCTTTATTCTCTGTAAATGGAGACTTATTCTTAAAGTACAATACATCTCCTGAACGCTTCACAAAAGTCAAATGATCGCCCCTATACGGAACATCATTAACCTCGACGTACTCTTGTTCCTCTTTTGACAGCAGCTTTTTGTACAATGCAGTATTGGTACCGAATTTACGATCGATCAGCATAAGGATGCCGCTGTCGTTAGGACGAATCAGCAATATATCCTCATCCATGCCTTCCACAAAATACTCATCTTTCTCCCCGCCCAGCTTCTGTAGATCCAAAGTTTCTGTTTCCGCACCTGTGCCGTCTTCAATGAGTCTTAACGTGTGACCGTCGGTAATCAGTAACTGATTGTTAACGTGTCCCACGTTCTCCTGAAACCTCATCCAATAATGGACATGCGATTGATGTATGACAGCGCCGTCTTTCATGATCACCGAGAATGTTCGATTGTTAATATGCGGTTCACCATAGTTATCATTCAGGGTCAGCTGCAGCAGTCCGCCCGGCGTTGTGCGAAATCGAAAAGATAAGTACTCATAGATAGGAGCTCCGAGCTTCGCCAACTTCTTCTCCCTACCCTGTCGGTCTACTACGTACAACGCCGATTCCTTAGGTTCCACAATATAGGTCAATCCGCCATGTTTGGCAGAGTAACTTCGGTACGTATTGAGCCCGTGTGCGGTAATTGTTCTGGTCTTGGCATCCCACCGCAGCGCATCGGATTCAATAGCACGCGCCAGAAACCGTATAGGGATATACAACTCTTCCTGATATTTAAAAGGAGCTCCTCCCACATCCGCCAACTTCCCGTCCAGCATCCCGGCGGAACTTCCCACACGAACCGCGAATTTCTTCTTCCAACTATCGAAGGCTGCCCGACGACCGTTGTTGTCCCATGTCAACTTGAGTCCCGATGAACTAAGTGTTTGTAGCACGGGCACATAGACAACGCCTTGATGTACAACCGCTTTGCCGTCGTTCGTGCTTTTGTTATCCCAACGCAATGTATAATTCACATTTATAGAATCAGCCTTTATCCATGTCGGATCTATGAATGCAGCAGTAATCATCATTAAAGCGATGTATAGTGTCTTCTTCATTTTTAAACACCACACCTTTCCGTTTATCTACACTTTAAGACGTGTTACAGGTTGCAATAGTTTCGCAAAAGGATAGCAATCAACAAGTAAAAACCGCTCCCCATGAATAGAAGAGCGGTTCTTGTTCCTGAAATTTGTTTATACGGTACCGAACACGATTTCGTTGGCTTTGCTCAGCACATTCTCATCTATCGGCTGTTCCAGCAATTCCACATTCTCCAGCAAATGCTTTACATTCTTCGTCCCGGCTAACACAGAAGAGATACCGTCCGTTTCATACAGGAAGCGCAGCGCCAAGGCGGTCAAGAGTGATGCATCCCAATTCACTAGCTCATAAAGCTCTCGCAACCGTCCATGTTCCTCCGGATTCGCCTTCACTACCGGATGCGATCTGGCCGTCAACCAACCGTATCCGAGCCCGCCGCGGATGAAGACACCGATGCCGGATTCTTTGGCGCGCTTGATATTGTCGGCATTCCCGGTGTTTAACAGATTATATTCCATCTGCATCACATCGAAGTCACCGCTCTCGATACAACGGGCTGCCAATTCACCGTCAATCGAGGCACCTAAGTAACCGATCTTGCCTTCCTTTTGAGCATCTTTCATGGCTGCTACCGTTTCTCCATCATCCAGCACCTTCTTCGGGTCAGGTCCGAAATGGATCTGCATGATATCGATATAGTCGGTCTTCAGCAGTTGCAGACTGCGGTCAATCGAAGCTTTCACGGCCGCATAGGAGAAATCGTAGTACGTATCCGGTTCCCGGTTATGTTCGCCGCATTTGGAAGCAAGGATATACTCATTCCTTCTGCCGTAGAGAAACGTACCGATCCGCTCTTCACTCTTGTGATAAGCGCTTGCTGTATCAATCAGGTTAATGCCTGAATCCAGCACCCGGTGAAGCACTGCGCCCGCCGTCTCTTCATCCGGTCTTTGAACGGATTCACCAGACCCGATTCCCCAGTCCCTTCCGATTTCAAGCGCCCCGAAACCAAGAAAAGTCACTTCTTTACCGATTCTGTCGATGTAGCGCTTATCCAGTGCTTTTATACTCATTTACAAATCCCTCCAATGTTCTTAAATATCCTCTTTGAATATGGGCAAAATGTTGAGGCTAAACCCAAATGTCTTCTGATTCAATCGGTAAGGCTCCAACAACTGGGGTCCGCAGGAATTGGATCCTACACCGCTCATTTGATAATCCAGATGAACAAACGTCTCTTTCGATTTTCGCAATTCATGAGAATGGGCTGCGCGCGTCAACTCGTCTGAAGTGTAGTGAGAAACATTCATCGAGAAAGCTTTCGGTGAAGTGAAATGTAAGCCCATACCCAACTCACTGGATACCGTAGCCCACTCGGTTCCATACCGGGAGCCGTTCTCTTGAGGCATAATGTAATTCTCAAACATAGAGTCTACGGTGGTAAGGTACCTTCCGCGCTTGACACTATTACGTTTATCCACGTAACTCTCATGGGGACCATTGCCGTAGTATTCGACCTCTTCATTGCCTTCGGGCATGGTTAACCTCAAACCAAACCTTGGTAGATACGGAAGCTCCTCCCGAACCTCAACCTGGGTATGCAGCCTAATCTCCCCGTTGGCATAAACAGTCCATATGGCTTCACCTTGCATAATCGGCCTTCTGATATATCCACCCAAGGAATACGTGACACGGATCTCAACTTCACCGGTTTCTTGTTTCTTCCATGTCGACTGGTATAGTTTCATACCGGCACGATCGTAGCCTTCGTCGATCCATTCTTTGCGAATATACATATCATTATCGGTCGGAGCCCTCCAGATAGTGAACTCGGCAGGCTGGCTGATCATGTCAACCTCATTGCGGCTGATTCGGACAAAACAGCCATGATACATGTCGAAAATATGCTGAAAATCCAAACCATTCATCATCAGTTCGTGGCCCTGTCTGTGTACATAAAGTCCGCTGTCGCTGTATCCTTGGTGAGATGACGAACGAATTTCTTTTTCAACCGTAACAGGCAGTTCAAACTGCGCAAATGACAGTTCCTGACCCGGTACGGACCCGATGGTTCCCTCCTCGGCGATACAAGTAAGAGTCACGATAACCTGTCCTTTAGCAGCTTCCGGCAGAGTATAAGGAACTTGAATAACCTCATGCTGTTGCGGAGGAACTATGTATTCACCCAACTTGCCTTGAGCCAGCAGCCTTCCCTCTTCTTCCATCTTCCAAAATAACGCTATCCCTCTCAGGTCCCGGAAATCATATAAGTTGGTGATCTTCACCAGTCCCTGAACCAGATCCACGGCCTCGAAGCGAACCGGAGCAAGCACTTGTTTGAGCTCCAAGAGCCCGTTATGCGGTAACCGATCGGGCGTAACGAGGCCGTCTATACAGAAATTCCCGTCGTTCGGCTTATCGCCGAAATCACCGCCATACGCGTAGTACGGTGTTCCATCCGAAGTCCGCGCCTTCACGCCGTGATCGCACCACTCCCATACACAGCCGCCCATCAGCTTTGGATAACGGTAAATGACGTCCCAATAATCTTTCAGGTCTCCCGGGCCGTTCCCCATGGCATGGCTGTATTCGCATAAGAACATAGGCTTCGTATTTGCCGGCTCGGCGGCATATGCCTCGATCTCGCTCACCGATGCATACATCCGGCTCTCGATGTCAAGGCACTCCGTGTTCTCATGCCCTTTATAGGCCGGTGCCGCACCTTCATAATGAACCGGCCGCGACGAATCCCTCTGACGGATCCAGTCCGCCATGGCAATATGATTCACATCATACCCGGACTCGTTTCCGAGGGACCACATCACGATACATGCCTGATTTTTATCCCGTTCCACCATACGCTCAGCGCGATCAACGAAAGCCTGTTGCCACTCCGGATCAGCCGAAAGTTTGTGAAAGGCTCCCTCCGCCCAGTTCTCCGCTATGCCGATGCCATGGCATTCGAGATCGCCTTCATCGATGACATAGAACCCGTACTCATTACATAATTCGAGAAAGCGGGGATCATTGGGATAGTGGGCGGTTCGAATTGTATTGATATGATGCTGTTTCATAAGTTTAAGATCACGAATCATATGGTTTATAGGAATCGTCTGCCCCAGCTCAGGATGAGAGTCGTGACGGTTGACGCCTTTCAACTTCACCGGGCGACCGTTAATCCGGAACACGCCGTCAACAATGTCCACTGAACGTATACCCACAGAAAATGAGAGTACTTCCTCTCCGCTGTACAGGGACAACTGATACAAATAAGGCTGCTCCGCATTCCACAGTACGGGTTCATGAATTTGGAGCCTCATGGCTAAGCTGCCATGCCCTTCGATTTCCGAACGTGTGATTTCATTTCCTTCCGCATCGTACAGTTCAGCCCGAATGTTCTGCTTACCGGTGGCCTCAATTTCCAATTGCAGCGAAACGGAAGCATAATCCTCATCGAACTGCTGTCGAATGAACACATCTCTGATGTGAGTTTTCTCCCTTGCCAACAGATAAACATCCCTGTAGATCCCCGAATATCTCCAGAGGTCCTGATCTTCTATGTACGTTCCGTCACACCACTTTAATACCAGAACCGCCATTTTGTTCAGACCGCTGTGGACATAGTCCGTAATATTGAACTCCGCCGGAATGCGGCTTCCTTTGCTGAAGCCAACAAACACGCCGTTAACCCACAAATAAAAACAGGAGTTCACACCCTCAAACACCACGTATTTCTCTTTGCCGTCCCATGTATCCGATATTCTGAACTCTCGAACATAGCTTCCCGCGGGATTGGTGTCGGGCACATAAGGCGGATCACAAGGAATCGGATAATTTACATTGGTGTAATGAAGCTGATCATATCCTTTGGCCTGCCAGCAGGATGGCACAAGCAGCGTGTCCCATGCCGAAATATCAGCTTCTTCCCGGTAAAATGATTCTTCTACCTTCGCAATGCTGTCATAATATTTGAATTTCCAGTTCCCATTCAACGTCTGGTAATAGGGCGAGCGGCCCCTTTTCCGTTCCTTAGCCGAAACGGTGTCTGCGTAAGGAATATAGTAAGCGCGAGGCTGTTCACGGTTTACATGCAACAAGCGCGGATTTTCCCAATAGTTCTCAAGTGAAATCATAAGAGTCACTCCATTCTTATAGCGTTTATAGCGTGCTGCTTACTGTTTAATACGTTAATTTGAAATCAACTCAATGATGAACCTGAACTTAGCGTCTTCCTCATACCACATTGGGAAATTGGTACCCCATTTGTTGTTATGAAGGCATACATGGAACCCATTTTGCAGCGGAGCAAAAGTATTGTCGAATTGAAACAATCTTCGATCTCCCGGCGAAATCAGCGGGGCATCAAGAGAGACCAGACGAACCCTGCCGTCTGCTCCATGGTAATTCATTCCCCCGTCATCGCATGCATGGAGATTTCGAGCTCCGTTCTTCACTACATGCAAGGGCGATACGTTTGCTCCCAGTTTGCTCAGGGTCCACAAATTCGGATTATCTGCCAGGAACGGGAAAGACAGCCACGAAGCTTCCGGAAGACGGTTGGCATCTTTATTGAACCAATTCAACGAGATTTCTATGCGCGGGTAATCCAAAGGGAAGCGATACTGCAGCTCCAGCGAGCGCGGCGCTCCGCAGTGTTCCGCGGCTTCAGGAGGCATCGTTACGCAGGCGATAACAACGTCAGCCTCCGCTTCCTGGCGGTAGTAAAGCTGCGCCCCGAACGGGCAGAACTCTTGATGCCTCGGCTGAGGATTTGCCCATTCAAACCCAGGCTTGCCGAAATCCGCGTCCGCCCAGCCGTGAGTCCAGCTATGGTTCACGTTATAGTCGCGGTTCCATTGCTGGATATCTTCATGCGCATATGTTTCGTATACATAGCTTCCCAAACCCGTCCGGCCCTCTCCGTCAGCCCAAACTTTTCCCGCCGCGTCTGACAGTCTCATCAGGGATCCGTCATCTCCAAAGGCAACTTCGAAAGTACCCAGCTTGTAGTTGTGCTTGGTTTGCAGCCTTTGGGTGCCGGCTGTGTTCTCCCGTTCCGGCCGAAGAACCAGCAAAGCATTCATGGCATCCGTCTTCAAATTCCCCGGCAAATGTCCCACTGCTTGAGAGATATACTCTCTTTGCTCTTTCCAGGAGTTCTCGAAAGCCGCGTAACTGCGCATAGCGGCAGCCTGCTTCCGTTCTTCGTCTGTCATCGCATCAGACTCATTCATGGAGAAGAACTTAAGATATGCATATCTATCGGGAATAAGCTTAGGATCAACCAAGTCCGCTTCCCTTGCCGCACGAAATTCTGTTTTTCCGTAGTTCGAGAAATCAGGGAGATACTTCTTCAGGTCCATGCCCCAGGTATGCTCCGCCACCATGAGTAATTCGCCGCTGAACTTCGCGTCCTCCTTGCTTCCCTCAACCCATTTCCCTTCACCGATCCAGTTGCTGCGAAGGCGTAACAGTTCCCGATAAGCAGCTACTTTCCAAGGGTCTGTGCCCGCTCCGTGAATCCAGGTATCCCCAATCTCCTCCGTTACCACGGGCAGATTTTCCTTCAGTTCCAATAACTTCGCGGCAAAGGCATCCATGGTCGATGCTCGAACCTTCGCTCCCGGGAACTGTTCTTGCAGCTCACGGAACTGTTGCCGGATCTCATCAGGTCCAGGAGGACCATGGTTATCACCGGTATGAGCGAAGACAAGCACATCCTTCAGACCTTCGATCTGCAGCACTTCCCCGTAATTCCCCGCATAATTCACAACGACCTCGGAACCGTCAGCCGCCCTCCACCGGAATACGGACGGTACGGAAGGAACCTTGGATGCAGGATTCACCCCAAGGTGAAGGTAGTGAATGCCCGCTTCGGCCAATAGCGGAACCAGCCCGATTGTATGTCCTGGGACGTCGGTCATCTTACCCGCAATCGTCTTCCTGCCGAATCGGCGATCCAATCCTGCAGCAATGGATAATCCGTACCTGCATAGGGATTCGTCAAGCAACTCCGTATGTGTAGTAAACGGCAGCCCGTGCCAGGCAATATACCCTTTCCGGATTGCATCCTCCATGCGCTCCCGCTCCGCAGGACCCGCAGCGTTCAGATAGTGATTAATCAGCCAGGATCCTGTGGTCCATACGAACCCTGCGTCCTCCCCGGACAGCGCCAATTGTTCCGCCGTCTCTATCGCTTTCGGAATAAAGGAAGTAACGTATTGCTGAATCACGTTCTCCGCCAAGTCGGTAAATCCGATATCCAGATGTGTTTTGAAAACAACATGTACCGTTTCAATCCCGCTCTTTCCGTTCATAGATGTTCCTCACTTCAAAGAACAAGCGGACGGGGTTTCCCCGCCCGCATTGTCTTCAAGATTTATTTTTTGGAGGCAAGAAAAGCATCAATCTGTTTCTGTGCTTCCGCTAACACTTTATCAATCCCCGCTGCTTTATACTCTTTAATGATCTTTGGAATGGTAGTTTCCGGATCCAGAGATCCTGCCACCATAGCACCGGTATATTTAATGTCGATATTGGACATCGCGGCTACTTCTGTCTTCACCGGCTCGGAATTGAACACGAATCCTACCGTTGCCGTTGGTTTAGCTTGATCGTTAAATTCCTTGTATTTATCCCAGATATCAGCTGGTGTTCCTTTGCGAACAAGGTTGATAAAGTTGTTTCCCACAAGCCAGGTGCGTTGCAAATCATATCCCGTAGTCTGTCCTGTTTGGCCTTCCGGATAATCTATAGTGCCGTCAGCCTGTTTCACATAATGCTCGCCTTCGATACCGAAGTTCACAAGATTGCTCACAACAGGATCTGTATTCAGAAGTTCAAGGAACATCAGGGCGCGCTCAGGATTTTTGGAAGTGCTGGAAATGGCTTGCATAACCGTGATGGCATCGTTCGTATCGAAATGCGGTGAGATCAACGGCTGGTTCACAAAATCAAATTTGTTTTGAGCGCCTGATTTGGTCTGCATTTCCGCATAAGGTTTGCCGTAACCGAAATTCAATACGGATTTACCTGCGACTAAAGCAGCGTTGTTATCAAAACCCGCGATCGGCGCGTCTTTAAAGATGTAACCTTTGTTCCACCAATCCCGAACCACTTTCGCGCTTTCCATATATTCCGGCGTTTCAAATATATTTACAACTTTACCTGTTGGATCGTCGAAACTGATCCATAGAGCGCCGTTGTCACCCAGAATCGGGTAGTATCCGGTTCCGGCAAAACGCGCAGGGTTAAAGCCGATCGTGCCTGCTTGCGGATTCAATTTCTTAGCCGCTTCCAGGTATGGGGCGAAATCAGCCGGTTTCTTTGCGCTTGCAAGATCGAATCCGGTTTGCTCTACAATATCTTTTCTAACCGTCGCGTCAAAGGAAGCACCCAGTTCCTTCACTACAGGAACAGCATACAGCTTGCCGTTCATAAGAGCAGCGTCGTACAGTTTGTCGGAGAGAAGTTCTTTGAGCTTCGGCGCGTGCTTCGGAAGCAGTTCCGTAATATCAAGGAACGTCCCTTTAGCTACGTAGGTCTGGTAAGGTGTCGACCATCCTGTAACCGAAACGATGTCCATCTCTTCACCTGAAGCAAAATTCAGATCAATTTTCGTTTTATAATTGGCGTAAGAGATCAATTTCAGGTGAATTTTGGCGTTAATTTTGTCGGCGAGATATTTGTTAAGTTCCTCTTCTACCGCTCCGACGTCCTTCTGCTCATCCGCTTCGATATACCAGTTCAAATCCACAGGCTCCAGCTTCGGTTCAGCCGTATTCTCCCCGGTTGCTTCTACATTGCTTCCGTTCTTGGCGTTTCCGGTATTGCCGGCTTCATTCTTGTTGCCGTTCCCGCTGCATCCCGACAGCATCATGCTAATCGCTAATACGGTTACCGCGGTCAAGCCTAGCAGCTTTCTTTTCTTTCTCATATTGTTGACCTCCGCCTTCTCTAATAAATTCTGTATGCTAACCGGTTGCCCGGGACTAGCCGTTCATAGTTACTCTTTTACCGCGCCTACCGTCAAACCTTTCACGAAAAATCTTTGAAAGAACGGATAGGCGAACACAATCGGTCCGATGGTAATCATGGCAAGCGCCATTCTGGCGGACTCGCTGGGCACCATCTGGGTAAGCTCATTCTTGTACTGAGCAAGATTCTGTGTAGAGTTCAGGAAATCCAACTTGGCTTGAACCTGGTACAGTAAATATTGCACCGGCATCAGACTTCTGTCATTTACAAAAATGAGGGCGTTATACCAATCATTCCAGTAGCCGATGGCGAGAAACAGACCAATGGTCGCCAGACCGGGTTTGGCCAGGTGAACCACAATGCTGAAGAAAATCCGGAACTCGCCGGCGCCGTCAATCTTGGCTGATTCCACAAGAGAATCCGGTATGTTGGAAGTAAAGAAGCTCTTCATCACGATGACGTAGAAGGCGTTTAACGCACTCGGTAAAATCAGAACCCAAATCGTATTATTCAGATGCATAAGCTTGGTCCAAGTAATGTACCACGGAACCAGTCCCCCGTTAAACAGCATCGTAAAGAAGACAATAAAGGCGAATACATTGCGATACTTAAAGTCTCTTCGGGATAGCACGTAACCATAGAAAGCGGTAATTAAAGTCCCCAGCAGGGTCCCGACAACGGTTACAAATACGGTTACGCCGTAGGCTTGAAGAATCGTCTGGTAATCGGCTAACACAAACTTATAGGCATAGGCGCTGAATTTTTCCGGAAACAGACTATAACCATTGACGGCTACTGTCTCTTCATCGGAAAACGAAATGGACAGCACCAGTAGAATCGGGATAATACATGCTACCGAGAAGAGCATAAAGAAGGAATTCAGGATCCATCCGCTCATGCTCGGTTTGGATTTGGATAGATTTGCAGTTCGCTTTACTGCTGTATGTGTTGCGTTCATATCGTCACCGCCTAAAATAATGCATTATCTTTACTGTAACGCTTTACGAGCATATTCGTGAACACAACAAGCACAAATCCAATGACGGCTTGATACAGCCCTGCCGCGGATGCCATGCCGATATCCCCCATTTTGATCAGCGAGTTATAAACAAAGGTATCCAGGGTTTGTGTAGTAGAATACAACGGTCCGTTATTTCGTGTAATTTGGAAGAAGAGACCGAAGTCTGAATAAAAGATTTTGCCGATAGCCAGTAAAGTAAGAGTCACCATCAAGGGCTTGAGGAAAGGGATCGTGATATAAATGATCTGCTTCCACCGGTTAGCACCGTCAATTTCGGCTGCTTCATAGTAGTCCCTGTTGATTCCCATAATCGCTGCCAAATACAATACCATACTGTACCCGACGTTCTTCCACAGGTTGACTATAATCAGAATTATCGGCCAACGCCCGGGCTCGGTGTACCAGTCTATATCAGCGAAGCCTAGTTGATTTAGAATCATGTTGGCATAACCCTGGGCAGGATTCAGAAAAGCGTATACCAGATAGGACACGACAACCCAGGATAAGAAGAAGGGAAGAAACGTAACATTCTGGTAAAACTTCATCAACCTCCGGTTGCGGATCTCATTCAGGGCGATCGCAAGCCCCACGGAGAAGATCAGTCCCAGGGAGATAAATGCCAGATTATACAGTACCGTGTTCCGGGTAACTTCATAGGCAGCGGTGCCTTTTGTGAAGTATTCAAAATTTTTGAAGCCCACGTTCTCGCTGTTAATCAAATTTACAATGAAATTCCCCGCCGAATATTTGATGTTTTTGAAAGCTATAAACACCCCGACCATCGGAATGTAATTGTTAATCAGCATGAGCAACAGCCCCGGCAGCAGCATCAGGAATAAAGCTTTGTTCTTGATCAGCTCTTTCAGGAAGCCGCTTAACGCTCCGGCTCTTCGTGTTTTCTGCATGTCTCCTACTCCTCTCTCGTCTGTTAGCTTTATTATAGACGGCGTGCCGGAGGACTTGAATAAAGGAACTATGGATGACGTTTGAAAACTATGAATGTTTGTAATAAAAAATTAAAAGCACCGGGAGAAGGTGCTCCCGGTACTTCTGCTAGGTTCATTTACTTCGATTTATACATCGCATTTAATCTGTCCGCTTCTTTCCGCAGCTGCTCTTTCATGTCCGCGCTCCCTTCCAGAACAGACACATATGCATTCCATCGATAGGGATCGTTTACAAACTTCGGCTCCGATAAATCCAATTGATCCTTGTCCCCCGGCAGAAATTCGTACGCATGGAGGATGGTGGAGAAGCCTTGATTAACAATGCCTTTTCTAACCGGCAGCGTTCCCGCGGCCATATACAGTTTTCGTTGAAAGTCATGGGAGTAAATAAACTTCCAAAGGTCCGCAGCCTCTTGGTTGTGAGCAGAAAAAGCATTAACAGCGTAGGATGTTTCCGGCTGTACAGTTAACTTACCTTCCGATGAGAGGGCGGATTGCTCAACAGGAGGCATAGCAACTCCCCAACTAAACGTTTGTCTTGTTTTGCGGACAAGATAGGCGAGGTCGTCGCTGGAGATCATCATCATGCCAATATCACCATCGGAAAATTGAGTTAGAGCCGTATCTCTTTTTAACGCGCTAAAGCCCGGAAATAACGTCCCGTCCTCTTTCATTCTCTTAAACATCTGAAGCAGCGGCACATAGTCTTGAAGGTCGTAAGCATTCGTCGTTGGATTGAAAAGCTCTATTCCGCTAAGCACAGCTGGAATCTCCATCGCCTGACGGAAACCATGCCAGTCGTCACCTGCGGCAATCGCAAATCCGTACTGTCCGTCCCCAACCCCTGTTTCACTTATCTGTTTGGCGTAGTCTTCCAACTGTCCCCAGGTTGACGGAGGTTTATCCGGCGACAAGCCCGCTTTAACAAACAACTGCTTATTATAAATCATTCTGGAGGTGGTAACGGAAGAAGGCAGCGTATATAATTTGTTGTCATGTGAGATTTTGGATGAGTACTGGACCGCCCACTCGGGGTAAGCTTCCAGCAGTTGATCGGCAAGCATCGGCTTTAGATCCACGAGCCAATCTTTATAAATATACGTCATCAGCATGTTTGCGGTTAGACCCATCAAATCAGGGCCTTCTCCCGTGGTCATCATCAGATTCACGGTTTCTTCGTATTTATCATCGGGAATCTTCTTTACTTGCAGGTGATAGGGCTTCTTCTCATTTTTTACATATTCCTGCAAAAGCTGCTCCACAACATCCTCATTCCCAGATGAGCGAATAGCAACGGTTACGGTTTTCTCATGGGGAATCGGCTCATTCTGTGTTTCTGAATAGTTAACTGTATAGTCAGCCTGTCCGCATCCGGAAACGAATAGAAGGAACCCTAGCGTGAGCCTTATACTCTTCATCTGTACTTCATTCCTCCCGCTTTATCAAAAAAACGTGTGTATTGTTTTTACTAATTACAGTAGAATAGTGAAAATAGATTGTCAATAAAACGCTTACTTTTACATGAGCGAGGAGGATTTCCTATGAACGCCTGGCTGGCTAAATTACGCAGCATTCCCCATAGCAGCATAAGGACCCGGCTCCTTCTCTACTTTATCTTAATTGCTCTTGTGCCGACTACCATCATTGCAGCTGCCGCCTATTCCAAATCTACTTCTGTAATAACCAGTAAGGTCGATGCATCCATCACCCAGAATCTGAGACTGATTAACGATGCTGTTATCCAAAAATTAGAGTCCGTAAACGACATCTCTACCTTTATCTATTTAAACCCGGACTTCATCGAGATCTTATCTACGGACCGACCGGACAAATACGCCCGATTCGATGACGCCAACCTGACGCAGGAACGTATAGAATTTACGAACGAGATCGCGGCTCTGGACAAAATGCTGACAACGTTCACCACTGAAAATATGTCCAAAACGGTTTTATATCCAAAGTTATTTATGTATAACCGTCCGGAATACATCCAAAGCCGATTTACGGACAAGATATCCGATCTAGGAGAAATTCAGGATCAGAAATGGTATCGCGCGCTCCCCAGACATTTTAAATACACCGTAGTCGGCCCTAACCGGATTATGACCCAGACGGGAATGAAAGACACTATTCGAATCGCCAAGCGGTTGTACGGACTGAAACACTATCAAATTCCATATGCCGGTTTACTGACCATCGACATTCCTGTTGAAGATTTTGTTTCCATATTGGAGGATTTCGAGCCGACCCCCAACAGTCTGATCTATATTGTAGACCAACAACACAAGGTGAATGTAGCTGCAGACCCGATGCAATTCGGCAAGATTTCGCCCTATGCGGATACAGTTCCTCTCATTTCTTTAGGCATTTCGTCACAAATCAGGAACTTGAACGGCGCGTCCATGCTGGTATCCCAGAAGAGAATCGATGAAACCGGCTGGACGATCGTCTCTCTTTCCCCTATGAAGGAGTTGCGCGAAGAGCTTCATTCCTTCACCAAAATACTGTACGGTGTCATTCTTCTCTGTGCCCTGTTGGCCTTGGCAGGCGCGCTGTACTTGTCCAACCATATCTCGATGCCCATCATCAAGCTGGTCAAATCTATGTCCAACGTAGGCGAAGGCAATTTCAACATCAGTTTGAATTACAAAAGAAAAGATGAGTTCTCTTATTTGATTTCCTCTTACAAAACGATGCTAGCCGAAGTGAAGCAATTAATCGATAAGCTATATATCAGTGAAGTGAATAAGAAGGAAGCGGAATTAAAGGCGCTTCAAGCGCAAATCAATCCGCATTTTCTCTATAATACATTGGATTCCGTGAACTGGCTGGCCATCGAGCACAAGGTGCCTGAGATCAGCAAAATTGTGACGTCCCTGTCCGACTTCTTCAGATACAGCCTGAACAAAGGACATCCGATTATTTCCCTGGAGGAAGAGATTCGGCAAGTCGAAAGCTATCTTCAGATTCAGAAAATTCGATTCGAGGATAAATTCGATTACTCGATCCATGTTCCACAGGAACTGCTCAGTTGCCTGACGGTAAAACTGACGCTTCAGCCCTTGGTGGAGAACTCCATTCTGCATGGGATTCAACAAACGTACGAGAAAGGCTGGATTACAATCGAAGCCGTCCTGAAAGAAAGCGACATTCATATCATCATTTCCGACAACGGGGCCGGGGCTGACACAAGCGAGTTGAATCTGCTGCTCAGTGAAGCTGCGGAAGGGACAGGACATTCCAAATCTTACGGTTTGCTGAATGTCAACGCCCGCTTGAAACAGACGTTCGGCGCCGGTTACGGAGTATACTTCTCAGACAATGAACCAGCCGGAGTCATTGCCGTAATCATCATACCGGCTGTCTATACAATGGAGGGATACCCGCATGCTTAAATTGATTATCGCAGACGACGAGAATAGAATCCGAAGAGGACTCCGCAGCGTGTTACCATGGGAGGAGTTAGGTGTGGAGGTAGCCGGGGAAGCAGGGGACGGGCTGGAAGTGCTTAAGCTGTGCCGAGAGGTGCAGCCGGATCTGCTGCTGCTCGATATCCGCATGCCCATGATGGACGGGCTGGAAGCCGCCATTAAGCTCCGCGAAGAAGGAAATGCGGTGCGCATTATATTCATCAGCGGCGTGGAGGATTTCAGTTATGTAAAGACAGCGCTTGATATTGAAACGGAAGGCTATATTCTTAAACCCGTTAAGATTGACGAGCTCCAGAGTAAAGTAGACCAAGTCTTGCAGAAAATTCATAGAGAACGAAACAGTCGTGACATGCTGCACAACTTAAAATTGCAGCTGCAGCAGAATCTCTCGGTGATGCGCGACAAGTTTCTGGGAAACCTTATTTCCAGCGTCTACATGTCAGAGAGAGATGTGTGGGAAAAGATCAGCTATTTCTCCCTTCCTTTCCGTAAAGGTGAGCTCGCGCAGATTGGCGTGCTCCGAATCGATGATTATGAGCAAGCCATTGATAAATTCATGGAAGAGAATAAACAGCTGCTATCTTTCTCGGTGGCGAATGTGACAGAAGAAATTATGAACACCCATCAGGCCGGCGTCTCACTTCAGTTAAGCGAGAATGAATTTCTTCTGATCTTCAGTCACCCGGCATACGCTGAAAGCGCCTATCTTGAGGTTTGCGAAGAAATTCGCCTCAATATAAAGAAATATTTAAAAGTGTCGGTTTCCATCGGTGTGGGCTCGCCCGTGCAGGATCTCCTCACCCTGCAGGCTTCTTACCAGGAAGCCGGCTATGCCTTGGAACACCGCTTCTTTACGGGAAACGGATCCATCCTGCATATCAAGGATATTCAGCTGAATGCTCCCGGTTCGGATTATCCGAATTTGCGACCGCTGGAGAACGACATTATCAATGCGCTGAAACTAGGGCATGTCCATGAAGTAACCGCTAAGTTAAATGAAGCATTTGACTACATAAGCAACCGTCCGTTTAAGGTAGAGTATGTACAAAGCATTTGCGTCGAGCTGATTAGTATGGCTTACAGAAACCTTCAGGAACTGGATGAACAGATCGAGGACGTGATGGGGAACCGTGCCGGCATTATTGATCAAATCTACGGTACAATGCACATCCTGGAACTTAGGGAATTCATGATTGGTACGTTCAGCAAGGCAGCTTCTTATTTCTCGGAAAGGTACATGCAGAAAAACAGCAAGCTCGTCGAGCGAATCAGGGAGACCATCCAGCAGCGGTACATGACCGATGTCAGCATTGCCGATCTCTCGAAAGAAGTGTATTTATCCGCAAACTATATCGGCCTCATCTTCAAGAGAGAAACCGGAGAGACCATTACCGAATTCTTAACGAAAACCCGTCTAGAAGCGGCTAAACACTTGCTGAAGACGACCGATATGAAGATCCTGGAGGTATCCGAAACGGTAGGTTACGAGAATCCTCAATATTTCAGTACGGTGTTCAAGAAGCACACCGGCATTCATCCGCAGATGTTCCGGAAGGCTACGGAAGTGTCACAATAATAAAATTCAAAGCCGGAGAGCGCACTCTCCGGCTTTCATAATTGTATGTTAATGTTCCCAAGGCATCGTTACGGTTTCCCCTATACGTTCGCCGCGGAAAACCTGCTTACCCTTCTCCGATAAGCCGTCGTAAGTATCCTGCGGAATCCGGATATAATGCCCGCTGCCAAACCAGGTCCGGTTATAGATTAAGGCTATATTCGTTCTCCTCCGATCGGAGCGGTTCGGCGTTCCCCTATGCCACATCCGGATGTCGCGGATGACGATTGAACCGGCCGGCATCAGAATTTTTTCGGACAACATGTATTCTGCAGCTCTGACGATATCTACATGCTTATTAACGGATCCGTCCAGCGTGTCATGGTTCGTCCGGTCCCCGTTCAGATGGGTTCCTCCCGGCCATATTTCCAAAGGCCCGTTCTCTTCGGTTGTATCAACTAACGGAACGTTCAGCACCAAGCTGTACGCCGGGAGCGCGGCAGAATAATCCGGAAACAAAGGCATAATATCGCTGTGCACATTCTGATAATCGGATCCCGGCATAGGCGTATCGGAAGCGAAATAAACACATTTGTGATCCTGCCCGAGAAGCTCATCGATAATCGCCATCGCCAGCGGGTGGGCAATAATATACTCATGATTGAACGGCGCCTGAAAAGGCAGATGCATCTGTGCCCGGTTCGTTCCGGTGTTGTACCCCTTCTTCTGAATGTACTCGTCGAACAAAGGATCGAACGCCTGACGAAGTTCCTCGATAACGGAATCAGGAACGACTTTCTCCAGCAGCACGTAACCGTTCACTTTCACTTGTTCTACCGCAAAGGCCAATGTCTCCGGCTCCAAACGCAAGGTTTCCAGCTCTTTAGGGGATAGTTGAATTTTCAATACGGGTCCCTCCTCTACTTCAGATTCGCCATTTGCTCTTTATTGCGCTCAGCAAACACCTGATTAATCTTGACAAGCGTCTCGTCTGTCAGTCCGTTCTGTTCCGCATAGTCCACCATATCGGTATATAGCTTCTCGAATTGCTCATCCGATTGGGCGGTATACACTTTCTTCATGGCATTCTCGAAGCCGGCGCGGGCTGACCAGAACTTCTTCACTTCAGGAATTACATCCGAGAAATTGTCAATAAACCAACCTTCCGTAGGAACTTGATTAAGCCCTTCCACATTGCCGTACCAGTAATGTTGGTCCCAATTCTCTCTGGTCACTTTAATGTCAACAGCTTCTTTAGTCCTCTTATCCGTAGCTAACGTGAAAGGATATTGAGGCCATACCTCATTCCGAAGTCCATACTTATCTTTGTAAACGGTGTTCGGTCTTGCCCCGGAAGTGGCATCCGCAATATCTTTATCGATAAATGTCCGCTTTCCGTTCTCCTCCTTGAATAACCCGGCGCTGCGCGGACCGTAATATGCCAGATTCTGTCCGGCTTTGGTGTAGGCAATATCGTAAAATCTTAAAATCTGGGGAAGATCCTCCGCTTTAATTCGATTTTTGAAAAATGAAACCGGTGACAGCCCGGTAGCATTATAAGGCTGTACAAACTTCTTCTCATCGGGAGGAACATCTAGATATACCTTGCGGTATTTATACGTCTTGCCCGCTTTAGCGAGTTTAGCACGGTCGGGTTCAATCCAACCCCATGTCATGGCGTATTGTCCTGTATCTTTCTTCTCATTGAATTGGGTATCCGTCTGGATGATGGCCTCCGGTTCGGCAATCTGCTCTCGCACCAATTCATTCCACTGTTTCATGATGTCTTTGTACCATGGCTGTTTAAACATGTAATCAACCGTTTGGCGTTCCTTGTCCCAATAGGTAAAGTAGTTGTTGTCCATTTGAACATGCGTGTTATACCCATTTAAAGTTCCGGACAGAATTGTGCCGATCAGCCAGCTGTCGGACCCGTTATGAGTCCAGAAAGGGACGACATCTTTCCCGTTCTCTTTCAGATTCAATTTCTTAATTTCTCTAAGGAACTGAATAAAATCAGCCATGCTCTTAATAGGCACATCCAAATATTCTTGCTTGGAAAGATTGCCATTCTTCTGTTCCATCAAGGCACCGAGCTCGTCGTAACTTTTGGCTTGCGGGTAAATTTTCTTAAGAATATCATCCCTCACGAACACGAACCCTCTGCCGGGCACATCGCCGCCGGTAGCCTGTTTGTATTCCAGCGGATTTGCGAAATCTTCTTTCTTCATTAATTTGGTGTTAATAAATGACCATCCTGCCACTTGGATGGAGTACAACTTCCCCTCTCTCTTGGAGCCCTTTAAATCCAGTTGAAAGGCTGGATTATTAATGAATTTCCAGTAATTTGGCATGTATTTGGGAATCAGGTCCGTCAAATCGTACAGCAGATCTTTTTCGACTAATTGTTCAAACCCGCTTCTCGAAAGCCCTTCCACTACATCCGGATAACTGTTCGTCGCTACAATTTTCGTCATCTTTATTTCATAAGAATCCTGCCCTCCGTTATCAAAGGAATTCTCTCTGTCCATCGTTACCCCGGTCGCCCGTAACAGCTCAGGCAGCACAACATCCTGTGTAGGAATTACCTTTGCGCCTGTACCGTTCCCGCCGGCATACCAGAATTTCAGTTTAATCTGCTTTCCCTTCCAGTCCGGCATATCCGAAGTATCTTCCACTCCTTCATAAGGATCTTTCTCCAGATTTGCCTCAACAACGGGGGAAGCTTCCCCATCTTTCGGTTTTACGGCCGTGTTCGGCTCATTGCCGTTGCTGGACATACATCCCGCTAACAGAGATAACACCAATGTCATGCTCAACAGCAGTTTCTTCCTCTTCAATACATAAGCCAACTGAATCCCCCCATAATTAAAATTATTGTTATTCCCTGAATGTGTAATCAGGAAAATGGTAAACCGGACAAAAACTACTCTTTGACGGAACCAATCATCGCGCCATGCAAGAAATATTTTTGCAAGAAAGGATAGACGCAAATGATAGGCAGCGTGGTAATGATGACTTGTGCAGCAACTAAAGATTCCGGAGTAACGACATTCAATTTGGTCAAAGCGCTTACATCTCCGCCTCTGGAAATCGTGTCACGGATGAGTTGGTTAATGCGCTCGCTTTCTTTAATGATTTCAGTCAATTTATACTGCAGCGTATATAAACTCGAATCGTTAACGAAATATAACGTCGTCGTCCAATCATTCCATTTACCTACAGCCGTCCAGAGAACAATGGTAGCCAGTATGGGTTTGCACAGCGGTAATATGATACGGAAAAAGATGGTGAAGTCATTGGCCCCGTCCATCCTCGCGGATTCTTCGAGACTCTCCGAAACGGTAGAAGCAATATACGTACGAATGACTATGAAATTGTAGAAAGAAAATCCGGCCGGAATGATATACACCCAGAAATTGTTCAGCAGATGGGTTTGGGAATAAAGGATATAGGTCGGAATTAACCCCCCGCTGAAGAACATGGGAATGACCAGAAAGATCAGGATTTTTCCGCGTCCTACCAGTGTTTTTTTCTTAAGCGCATAGGCTGCAAAAAATTGAATGAGAACCGCGTAAGCCGTGCCTAATACAACGATAGCCAACGTTAACATGAAAGCGCGCACAAGACTGCTGTCGTTGAGAAGGGTTACATAATTGTCCAATGTAAACACCCTGGGGAAGAAGGTAATTCCCCCAAGCGATGTGTCTCTGCCATCATTAAGAGATACGGCAAACACGTTCAGATAAGGCAACAGCGTTATAATGAGGATAAAGAACATAAACGAATAATTGAACCACTGAAAAACTTTATATCCTCTGGTCTGGCCTATCATCGGGCACCTCCTCTGTTACCATATGCTTACATCGGTTAATTTTTTGGCTAGACGGTTGGACAAATAGATGAGTAGAAAGGCAACCAACCCCTGAACAAAGCCGAGCGCTGTCGCCATGGAATAATCCCCTTCCGCAATCCCCTGCCTATAGACCAAAGTGGAGATCACCTCGAAGTTGATAAAAGCGTTCTGCAACCCATAAATCAGCTCGAAATTGCTGTTAAAGAGATTGCCCAGACTCAGAATCAGGAGAATTACAGTGGTAGGCAGCAATCCGGGCAATGTAATGTGCCGTACCTGTCTCCATTTGCCAGCACCGTCTATCGTAGCTGCTTCGTACAACTGAGGATCGATACTGGTCAATGCAGCAAGATAGATAATCGAGCCCCATCCGAACTCTTTCCACAAACTGGTCAGAACGACATTCGGTACGAAAAAGGACTGATCGGTAAGAAACAGCTGACGCTCCGTATCAGGACCCAATATGGCAATCCGGATATCGTTTACGATGCCGTATTTAGCAAATATGGTGTATAAAATCCCTACCACAGCGATCCAGGATAGAAAATGAGGCAGGTAGCTCACCGTCTGTACAAACCTTTTAAAATATTTGACCCGAACCTCGTTAATGAGAAGAGCAAATATGATCGGGACCGGGAAGCCAACCGCCAAGCTTAATATACTGATCCATAACGTATTCCATATAGCCTGGGAAAACGCGGGAACCTGGAAAAGTCTTTCGAAATTGGCGAACCCTACCCATTCACTCCGGAACTGATCGAAAATATCCCAGTCCATAAAGGCAACAACCAGACCCGGCATCGGGAGGTAGGAAAAGAAAAACACTAGCAGCAGTGTAGGCAGTAACATCAGATACAAATATCGATCCTGTTTCATCTGTTTCCATCTGCTGGATCGCTGTTTTTTCAGCGCGGCAAGCCGCCGCTCCTTTGTTGTTTCTACTACCGAACTCAAGGGCATCTCTCCTTTATAAAACGCTTTCATATTTATAATTATAGAGATTCGTCTCCATTGTGTAAGATTCGAAATAATAAATGATATAACGGGAATTGCAACAAAAAACGGCTCATTACAGAGCCGCAAATCCCTCTCTATTTCCGTCCGGCAGATAAAGCGTCACCTCCGTACCTTCTCCGTTCCGGCTGTGAATATGTATCCGGGCTTCGTCTCCGTAATAGAGCTGGAGCCGTTGTCTTACGTTTCTCAGCCCGTAACCGCCGAACCTGACAGGCTGGTATTCCTCCAGAACGGCTAACTTCTCAGGCGGTATGCCGTTGCCGTTATCCTTCACGGTGAGCACGAGAAACCCTTCTCGCTTCTCGGCTTCCACCACAATGCGGCCGCCTCCCACAGACATCCCGTTGATCCCGTGCAGCACCGCGTTTTCTACAATGGGCTGAAGCAACATCTTGCTGACAATACGATGCTCCGTACCGGGTTGACACCTGATTTCGTAAATAAAATCCGAATCATAGGCGAATTTCTGCAGCTTTAAATACTGGCTGATGAGCTCGAACTCCTCTTCTACCGTCAGCTGCTCTCTTCCCCTGCTCAGCGACCCCCGATAATACCTCACCATAGCATCGATTGTTTCGCCCAAATCCGGGTCAGGATAGGCCCACTTAATGGCAGAGAGCGTATTGTACAGGAAATGCGGATTGATCTGCTCCTGCAGCACTTGCAGCTGCAATTTCTTGCGCTCCTCCTTATCCTTCAGAGATTGTTGATGATACGTACGAACTTCCTGAAGGAATTCATAGAGCTTTGCATGAATTTCCGCGAATTCATCTCCGCCTCCATGCCTGAAATCAATATCCGTGGAGATTAAGGTATCGATATTACGGTTGAAACGATTAATGAGCAATTTGAGCCGGAACGTCAGCCTGGAAGTTACCGTCATGACGGAACCCGCAATGATCAGGAAAGCGGCAAACATCATGAGTGCAATCTGGAATGTCGCTTTCTTCAGCTTGCCGGCCACAACTCCTTCCGGGAGAAACAGAATCATTTGGTGTTCGCTGAACTTGACTGTTTGGATTATCACATCGTCAGGTCCTTGATCTCCTGCGGATACATAGCCATAGGCTATCTGGAGCGCCTCTTTCCTTCCGATGTCATTAGCCTTTAAAATCTGAATATGCTGTTCATCATGAACATAAGCGGCAAACGCCCCTTTCGGAAGGTCCATACTTATGGAACCGGCCAATTTGGAAGCGGGTACGGTGAGCCGAATGATCCCTTCAGGTTTGTCCGCTACTTGCAAGAGCTTATAGATCATGACGTCGAATGTATGCGTCTCCGGCTGCCAGTTTCCTGCCTTATATACCATATCTCCCTGTGACTGTTCTATTACTTTCCGCAAAGCAACATCAAGCCGATCTGTTTTTTGGATCAGTCCGCTGTCATATACATGTTGATCGTAAGCAAAGATGCTAATATGGCTCTGGTCATTATTGCTCTCCAATGCGGATAAGATCGAATTGACGGATTCATAGCTTGTAAAAGTCTCAGTAAGATCATAAGATCCGATCTGGTTCAGTACTTCACGAAGATAAGAATGATTGCTCAGATATAACAGCTGATGGCTGCCTGTCAAATACAGATCGCTGATTGAATCGCCATTGAGCCGTAATTGTTCGGTGTATAGGGAAAGCGTTTCACGGCGTTCATCCGATCGAATTTGCAGCATATAAAGCGTGCCCAAAATGCTTAAAGGCAGCAATGAGAAAACGAGAAGCGTCAATGCCAGCTTCTGACGGAACAGAAATCGCCTACCCCTCATCCTTTACTGCTCCTCTTTTCTTCCAAGCTCCGTTTGTATTCTTGGGGAGTCATCCCCGTATAATCCTTGAATTTCAAGCAAAAGTGTGATTTATTGGTATACCCGCTCTCCTCCGCTACTCTGTAGATTTTACTGTCTGAAAAAGCCAGAAGCTCCTTCGCCTTTTCCATGCGCAGTTTCGTTAAGTATTCGAAGATGCTCTCACCAGAGGCTTTACGGAACAGATTATTCGCATGGACCGAGCTGTAATTAATCGAGGCAGCTACATCGTTTACCGAGAGCTTTTCATGAAAATTTTCCTTCATTAGCGCTTTCATTTTATCGGTAAGAATACCCGACACATCCTGATCTCCTCCGGTCAATCTCTCGGAACATCCATCCAAAAAAGTTTCCAGCAGCTCCAGCAGTTCTCCGGCATGGGAGACCGTTGCTATCCGATTCCTTACTTCCAAATCAGCAGCCTTCTGACTGGACGCAGAAGCAGGACCCACTTCCCCGGTTACCCATTCCGCAATGGAAATTAACGTAGACGCGAAATGTCTGACCGCCTGCTCATCCCCTCTATGCCCCATGGCATGAATATGACGGTTCAGAAACTCCCTTCTTTCCTGTGCCGACCCGTAAAGCAGCAGTTGCTTCGTATCCCGGTACAGGCGCTGTAAATCCCCTGTTTGGTCATCGGTACTGCCCTCTTCCCCAAGCTCTTCATAGAGTACAAATGTTTGTTTCTTGTTAAAAAAAGTCGTATTCATCGCCGTAATGCTCTGTAAATACAGCCTGGACAGTTGTTCCAGGGAGTCGCCTGGTCCGCTGACCCCGAAAGCCGCCGGCAATCCTAAATTAGCGGAAACAGCCGAAGTAAAGTCAACAACCTTATCAATTACATCCCCTTCCTCCGATGCATACACGGCTGAAAACATATGTTTCCCCTGCTGCACCAGCTCCAATGGGCGGATGCTTTCAGGAAGCGTGCGGATTAAATTTCGGATAGAAATAGCCCCCAACATCTGTTCCTCCAGCGTCCGGTCTCGGTCGGAATCATCTACACGCAGCGTAACAACGCGAATGCAGCCTTGTTCCGGAACTGTAATTCCGAGGAGATCGATATACTGCCTCAGGTCCTCCCCATCTTGGTAACTGCCAAAGAGCAGCTCCCTAAACAACTGTTCCCGATAGGAAGGAAGCGCTTTGTCCAGCTGTTCCCGCAGTTGATGTTGTTTACTCCGCTCTTCCTTCTCCTTATCCAAGATCCCGGCTACCCGCTCCAACGCCTTGACCAGTTCGTCTTTGACGATCGGTTTCAATATGTAATCATGCGCATGAACTTCAAGAGCCGACTTGGCGAAGTCAAATTCGTGATACGCGCTGGCAAATAGGACTTTAATGTGTGGAAAACGATTCGACACCGCTTCGGCCAGCTCAATACCGTTCATCACAGGCATCATGACATCGGAAAGCAGTATATCGCACTCTTGATCTGGAAGCGCATTCAAACAAGCGGATCCGTTTGCGTATGAAGCTGTCACTTTAAATCCCGCATCTTTCACGATCAGTTCTATTCCCTTACGGTCTCTTGGATTGTCATCAACAAGGATCAGATTGTACATAGTCGCCCCCTGGTCTCCGCTAAGTTCTTAAGTCCATTATAACGCGCCATAATATTGGGATATATGGAAAAACTATGATTCTCATGTGAAAATCAACACATTATCATAGAGCCTCTTTAATGAAAGGAGAGGGCTTGCCTTAGGCAGCCCCCTCCCCTTTTACAGCCCGTTACCTTCTGTTCTCTCACCCTTACCGTTATCATGTTTCGTTCGTACTTGAAGGGCGGGGCTTAGCGGAGATCGATGTCCGTACTCGTTTATAGCCTGAATAGAGAATGTATACTGCGTATCCTTGTTTAGATTCTGAATTACGGCCGTTAGCACGGAAGCCGTTGTCACTTTCGTTACTTTGCCATTCATATAAAGTATGAATGAGACGACAGGCTCATCTACTTTGCCTGGTGTCCAGCTGAGACTCACGGAGCGTTTATCATAACCTGTTACCTTTAATAAAGGCTCGGTTACGATTACCTTCTTGAGAAACAGGGAGACTGCCGCCTTCAGCTGATCCGCAGCGGCATCTATATCCGCTTGCGGCAGACCGGCGGCTCCTTGAACAACGGCTTTGGCATCATTCACTTGTCGTGCAAGCTCCGAATATTCCCCGCTGCTCGATTGCCCAGGATTGCTTCCTGCGTGATGGTTAGTTAATGCCTCCTCGGCTTCGGTTATTTGCTTTTCCAGCAGATCTGTGTCGTGCTCCTTATAGACGGTTACCGGCAAGGTTACCGATGTGCCTTGATAGGAAGCTGTTATCACAACGTTACCTTTGCTTAGAGCTTTAGCTGTTCCATCGCTTTGCACGGAAAGAATACTAGAGTCGGAAGACTTCCAATCTACATTGTCTTTCGTAATATCCTCACCCAGAACTCTTGCCGCGAGATGGAGCGTCTTTCCTGTCTCCCATCTGGAGGAGGTTTGATGCACCAGCACACGCAGTTCTGCCAGACCAATCCCGCTGCCGTCCGTCTTTTTCATCCTGATATAACGATATAAAGAAGGATCCGCAACAACTGCAGTCCATATTTCCCCTTCTGGGAAGGCGTCTCCGCCAGCAAGGCCAAGGGTTTTAGCGCTGCTAAAATCGGGTTCATTGGAACCAAGCACAGCGAATCCTTTACGCTCCCATTCGATATTTCCCGCCCTAGGGACGACCTGAATCTTATCGATCGCATAGCCGTCTCCCAAATCAACCTGTACATATTCGTCATTGCTCCAGTTCTTTACAACATAAGCGGAATTGAAATTTCCGTCGTTGATGTGGGCCGCTTTGTACTGATCCGAATATTCACTCGTTGCTATCGCGGGCTTACCTTGAGCGACATTAGCATAAATGGCGTTATCCGGCTGAGGAATAACACCGTACACTTCAACTTCCGACGCTGACAGCTTTACCGCCGAAGCCGATGTAGTCTCCAAAAGAACATATCTGTAAATAGGCTTCCCGCTGAGCTTTACCTTTACTGTACCGCCGTCCGTTTTGATGTATGTTTCCAGTTTTACTTTGTCGCTGTAATCTTCACTATTCGCACCGTACACCGTTATTCCGTTCCATGCGGCCGATTCTGTTTCAGCTCCTGCAGATATAACAATACTGTTTAGACGATAGGCTGCGAGCAAATCCAGTCTGATGAAATGCTCCGATTCATAAGATGAGGTCCATACTGTGCTGTTATCCTTATTGCCATCCACAAGACGAGCTGCCGAATCCTGACCCGAAGAAGCCTCCACCGGTCTCTCTAACGCGACATTCACCAGCACCGGTTTGGAAGGAACGACTTTGACCTCCGCAAGCGCAAGAGGCTCGCCTGAAACTGTTTTTTGGATACGCACATAACGGTAGCCGTTGTTCTCCTCCACAAGGAAGGAAGCTATGCCTCCCGGCGGAACCGCCTCCTCTCCCTGTTCGCCCAGCTTGACCGGATGGGTAAACGCAGCATCATTAGCGCCCAGAACCTCGAACTGCCTTCTCTCTTCCGCTGTAGACTCTTCCGGGAAACGAATGTCTAACTTATGAATTGGCGTTGATTCCAGCAGATCAGCCTGCCACCATACAGACGAGTCCGCGCTGCCCGATCTCCAGCTGGTAATACTTAAACCGTCCAAGGCCTGTTCCGGAGCATGGCCTGGGGACGAAGAAGAAGCTGATGCCGGCCTATTCATGGCGATGTTGGTTCCCGTCTCCTTGGAAAACGCGGGATAGGCCGGCGGTGCCGGAATGAATATAGACGGCTTTCCAGCCTTGGGACTGGTCGGCGGACCCGGCAGAACGCTGTTCTCATAGACCTCGGCTGTAGCGGCCTTAGTCAACACCACCCGCTCGATGGCATTCTTTGTATTGGTATTCCAAATATGAAGTTTATGAATCCCCGCCTGCTCCACGCGGACTTTCAATCCGCCATTCTTCCAAGCGAACGTATCCGGGAAAGCGATCGTCCCCATCTCTTGCTGATTGAAACCGACTTTAACTGTACCCTCTTTGGCTAAGACAAATACAAGATAGTCTCCGGGAGTCTGGAACTGGATGTCATACGTAAGCTCCGGTAATTCAGGAGCGGCGAGAACCGGTCTTGTCATCTGTTTCGGATGCGTAATCATTCCGTATTTGGCGCTTCCGGTTCTAGGCGCGTTAATCCAACCCAGATAACTGTAATCGGCCGCTTCCGTTCCCTTGTAGCCGGTGAACTCCGTCGCATCAAATACGGCAAGACCGTTCTTCTCCTCAAAAGGAGCCTTGGCCAAGTCCCGGTCGATGCTCGAAGAGTAAGGGTGAAACAAATACGTATCCTCGACAAAGACACCGGAGCTGCGAATGAATGGAATGTCCTTACGTTCCAGCAGCACCTTCACCTGCTCAAGCAGATCTTTGTACTCCTGCTGAAGACCGGCCCCTGCTATAATCGCTTGAGCGGCCGCAGGCCAATTCCCATCCGGGTGAATGTGAACGTTCTCAATACGGACATTGGGACCAGGGCTATAGTTAACGATATTACCTGTGGTTGTATATAAATCAGTTATGGTTATGTTCGATACACCATTCAGATTATATGAGGTATAGTCCCCGCGTTCCGCGTCCACAACGTTATCCTCATTCACAAATCCGCTGCTGCTTTGATCGTGATAAAGCGCCGCCGTGTTGAACGCGCCTCCGACATTCATCACATAATTCCCTTTTAAGCCTGCATTCACATGGGAACTCATCGAATAGACCGCCCCGCCGTCCACCGTTTTGCGATTAACATTAAACAGCTTATTATAATTGACCTTGAGATTGCGCAGCGAATCCACGCTGCCTGACCAGCCCCAGCCTACGGAAATTGCCGAGTAATTCGCCCCGTCCACATCGTTATACTCGATAGCCAGGGTGTCATAGTAGAATGCGGTAATGGCCGCCGATCCCCAGAATTGCGAACCGATGTCACGCAGTACATTATTGCTCACGGTGATTCGCTTCGGCAAGCTTGCACCCGCCTGGGTAAGCGTTCCGTGCGACGTGCTTCCGATATTCACCGCTCCGCCCGCGATGTCATTAAATATATTTCCGGTGACGGCAAGATCCGATATTCCTTGCTCCGCATTAATGGCGCTTTTTCCGATCCGTTCGAAGGTGTTGCGGGAAATCGTGACTTTGTCGGCGTAGTTTACGTTAAATACAGCAGGAATGATATCTTCCATCGCGCCTTTTTCATTTACGATCGTTGTGGATTGTACGGAAGCAAACCCTCTGCTGTTCACAACTTCCCAAGTCGCATTGGAGAAAGTAATCCCCTGAAAGGCAAGATTACGCACCCTTTTGGTATTCGATAATCCAGTAATATTAATAAACGCTTCCGCCTGCGGAATCTCAATTACGGCTGCATTCAGGTCCACTCCGGGCTGAGGCTTGTAATAAAGGACAAGCGCCCGTTTATCGAAATACCATTCTCCTTCTTCATCCAGTAACTCCAGCGCATTTTCAACTATAAAATACTTGTTGTAATAGGAATCGAAATTATGATTTTGGATATAGGTATTCATGATTTCACTGGTAAAGTTGACTTTAGTATAGGTATCTCCGCGAGTCATTCCGCTTACAGGCAGAATATAGTGACGCCATTGCGCCAGCATGCTGAAGGATAAGTCCTGAGGGAACGCAAAGCCGCCTGCAGGAAGCAAGTCGTTGGCGACCATCAGACTGGTTCTTTCTCCTTCGATGCCCGCTGTTTTCACAGGTGCCGATTTCGCGCGTTGCTGACGCTTTCCGTCCACGACGAGTTCTCGCATATCCAGCACGGACGAATCCGCCTGAATACGATAAATGCCGTCGGTATAAGGTTCCCATGTTCCTGATACCCCTTTGCCGCCTTCAATCACAGGCGTTTCACCGGGAAAAGCTTGATAGCGAACTTGAAAACCGTTCTGGCCGGAATCAAGAGGGCCAAAGTCCACGGGACCGTCCACCCGATAAACTCCACCGCGCAGATTAACGGTAATATCACCCTTCATAGTTCGGGTCTGCAGGCGCACCGCATTTCTGGCAGCCTCCAGTGTGCGGAGAGGCGACTCCTGTGTGCCTTCATTGGAGTCGTCGCCTTCAGGAGACACGTAGAAAGTATCTCTCTGTACTACAGGAGGCTGCTCCGCAAGGGAATCCGCGCTATATATGACCGAGCTAGCGGAAACACCGCGGCTGTCCGATGCGAATACATACCAATCGGCTTCTTCGGCTGCCGCTTCGGCGGGAAGGACGGCTCCATAACTTCCGTCAGCATTCGCTGCGGCCTGCACCTCCGTCCAACTGCGCGTTGTCCAGGAAGCGTCAGGCGAGCTGTAATATAATTTGAAGTTTGTCACTTCTGTTCCGCCGGATACGCTAAAGCGTATTTGGATGCTGCCGTTCGCCAATGGTTTAGAGCCTTCCACCTGTACTTTTGGCGGTACTGCCCCTTCCCCTTTGAGATGATAATCGAAATACAGCTGTTCCTGAGCGGATTCATCCGCCAAATGCGCAAGCGTGTGGTCATCGTTAGGAGAGAACACCTGATTGACCGGTCCGCTGATTCGATCCAGCGTATCCATGACCGCAGTCGGCCAGAAGTACGAATCGTTGGTGGCTGCCGCGACAAAATAGTTGGCCGTAAGCTGTTGGGCTCTGCGTCCCGCATCCAGATCCTTCAGCCATTTCATTTTCTCCAGCCGGTTCCAGCCGTCCAACAGTCCTTTAAAATAGGAGCCATGGTCGTAGAAACCGCTGCCGTAAATGGAATACGCCGCTTTTACATCGTCCCCGAGCAAAGAACTGACCATGGTCGTTGTATAACCGCCCCAAGAAATCCCTTTCATCCCCACATTACCAGGCTGAATCTCAGGCTGTGCCTTCAGAAGATAGAACGATTGCAGCGCTGCAACCTCCGCCTCAAATATAGAGCTCGCGGAAGCATCCGGCAAAGCTCGCAGCTGCCGTAACCCGTAAGGCTCGCTCTTCCAAACCCCTGTAGAATCCGGAGAAGCCCATTGGCTGTTCGGATCCGCTATGCCCGGAAGTTCCGGTGCAATCGCTATATAGCCCCGCTTGGCATATTCCTTGGCTCCCCCTTCATCAGCTGTTCCCGCTCCGCCATGCAACACAAGTAGTCCCGGGTAACTTCCGGATGCCGTTGGCCTGGCAATCAGTGCGTAGATTTGATTCTGCCGGCCTTCCTCAAGGTCGGATTGAAATAACACCCTCTTGATACTGATGGTACCTTCCGTGCTCTCGCTGATCACCTTCGTCACAACTGGCGCCTGGCCGGTAAGGAAAGACGCGAAGAGATCCGGTGAAGTGGGCGCTTCCGCTTCAGGCGCCGGTTTTACGGTTAGCGGTAAGGAGAGCGTCTTGCCTTGATAAGCCGCTGTAATCGTTGTAGTTCCCTTGCTATAAGCGCTAATTTTACCGCTGCTGTCCACAGAGGCAACCCCTTGGTTCGAGGAGGTCCATACCGCCTCGTTTAATCCGATGTCCGTTCCGCTGAACCGCGGCACAACCTGCAATAGATCCGAAACGGCCATCTCGTAAGCGGTTGACTGAACAAGCACCCGAAAATCGGTTAAACCCACCGATTTGGTATCCGTTGTTTTCACCCGTACATACCGGTATGGAGCGGGATCCGTAACAACGGCGTTCCACAAGTTGTCGAACCCCTCGCTTCCGATAGTCCCGATGACGGCACTCTCTTGGAACGAAGCATCGTTCGACGCCAGAATGCTATAATTTCTGCGTTCCCAATCAATCCCGTCCCTCGGTACCAACTGGAGTTTGGCAATCGAGTATTCCCGGCCAAGATCGACTTGCCAATAAGCGTTGCCATCCCAGTTCGTGACCATAGGAGAGGAATTGCCGTCATTGCCGTTCTCCGCGGCATAAGCCCCCTCCAATACACCCGAAGCCGTCACGGGTTTCCCGAGCGCGACATTCGTATAAAGGGCATCTTCAGGCTGCGTAATCGAGCCCATTACATTCACCTCGCTGAAACCCAATGAATCCGGAATGGTTTTTTCCAACATGATATAGCGGTATGGAGTTGTGTCCGAAACCGGCAATGTCATACTGTACGCAATTCCGCTCTCCGGAACCTGGGCAATGGCCACCCGGTCACTATAATCCGCCTGATTGGCCCCATATACCGAGACTCCTACTGTTTCCCAGAGTGTCGATTCGTATCTTGCATTCAGCTGAATTTCATGTAGTTGAAAGGATTGGCCCAGATCTATTTTCATCCATGCCGAAGACTGTCCCCATTCGCTGTACCAATGCGTATCAGCATTTCCGTCCACCAGATTTCCCGCTTCTTCGGCCCTGGATGAAACCGTTACCGGTTTATTCGAAGACACATTCTGAACCGTCTCTGCCGCGGCCGCCGCCGGAATAGCGGGTTGGAGAATCATAAGCAGCGTTTGAAATAACATAGCCAACACTGTAAACGTAGATACCATGCGCATGCCGGTTCTCTTGATCAACATTCAGCATTCACTCCCTTTAGTTTAGAAAATGTTTAAGAAACAAATAATAGCTGTCCAGTACAGATCGCTGCTCGCCTCCTCCTCCAATGTGAAGCGCTTACATTCGTGACTCTCATTTATTGTAATTCTCTCCTTTTGCCAGGAACAGACACGATAACGGAAATGTTATAACGGTTTTTTTGAACAATAGCTCGGCTTTATCATTTTCCGTTAGTCGATTTGCGTTTTCGTCCCTTTACTTCCGTCTGGAACCCACGCACACTGAGGATGTAGCAAAATGTAAACGCTACTAAACACAAATCCAAGGATGAAGGGAATGAATTTATGTACAGGTTAAAAAAGAAAGTCGGCCTTATTTTTCAACTCTTGTTAGCGGTGTCACTGATTTGCTTTGCGTTACCCGCTTCGGCGGCTTGGCAATGGACGAATGATTACAAATATTACATTTTTGATAACAACTATGCGGCGCCTCCCGGTACGGTAATGAGCAGTTGGATTTCTTCTGAAACTTCCTGGGGAGGCAGCTATGACTTTAATGGCGGTTCCGGGGGCATTGGCGCAGGGCAGTTGAACCGGGGATTATGGCCATGGACAACGGTGAGCACACAGAATTCACAGCTTCCCTTCCGAATCGATGATCCTGATCGAAGCGCCTATTCGTTCTGGCAGTTCGGCCTCACGCCCGTTAACAGTCCGGGGTGGAACATGTATTGGGAAATATTTGCCCACAGCAGCAGTACCATCAACCCGGAGACAATCTCATTGGATCTGATGATTCATCCGACGTATGACAATACCGATGACTTTGGAGATTATTACGGTGATTTTTATGATGTTTACGGTCAACAATGGTATGTCTATATGTCTCCCTTCGGAGGAACGGACATTCCCCTTGTACATTTCGCCAAAGCGGAGAAATCAACGGAGTTAACCGTATACTTTGACGGGTTTTGGGACTATTGCGTAACTCAGGGCTGGGGACAGTCCTCAGACTATATTGGAAGTTTTGGCACAGGAATGGAGGCAAGGTCGGGATCGGGAAGCTTTGAAACAACCTATTATATTCACAATATCTATTAATTCCGCATTTAAAATAAAACAAACCTATCAGCCCGACGGGCTAATAGGATTGTTCTTGCTAACTATTCTTATTCAGTAACAGCTGGATGGCCTTCCCTGACAAGGGAATAAATCCATTCACCGAACAACGTGTTCGCCCAGGCAAACCAGGGTCTCGTGAATTGACTTGGATCGTCCACATGGAAGCCTTCATGCATAAAGCCGGTATTTGCCGTTGTCGTCTCCAACATATGGACCAGACGCTTAATCTCTTCATCGTCCGTTGACGTCAAACCCTGCATGACTAGCGCGATCGGCCAGACATAACCTTCCGGGGTATGCGGACTTCCGATTCCTTTGGCATATTCCCCTTCATAGTAGGAAGGGTTGCCTTTACTAAGCAGGAACTTCCTTGTGTTGCGGTAAACCGGATGATCCGAACTGACATAACCGAGATACGATGCGGACAGCAGACTAGGCACGTTCGCGTCATCCATAAGGAGATGATTGCCGAAACCGTCCGTCTCGTATGCGTAAATCTTCCCAAACTCCGGATGATGTACGACGCCGTATAACTCGATGGCATCCTTGATTTCCGTTCCCAATGTCATAGATAACTCCGCTAACCGCTCGTCCGAGTAAATGACCTTGGCGATTTCCTCAAGATAACCGAGAACGACGACCGCGAACATATTGGAAGGAATGAGATAATTAAACGTGCAGGCATCGTCGCTCGGGCGAAAACCCGACCACGTCATCCCGGTGTCATTAACCGGTCGGCCTTTACCTCCTGCAGGAATCGTATCGAACGACACATAAGGGTTCTTGCGGATGAAGGAGTAGTCCGATTCTTCCGCATGACGTTGTTCAATCTTCCATACTCGGATGATCTCGTAAGCGGCATCGCGGAACGCGCTGTCAAATACCGAAGAGTCAGCCGTCGCCTTCCAATAGAGATAGGCTAGTTGGATTGGATAACAGAGAGAATCGATTTCGTATTTGCGCTCCCAGACGGTGGGATGCGAATGAGTCTCGTCTTTATGTCCGTTGCCGTTCGCTTCCTTATTAAAGGCATTGGCATAGGGGTCTAGCAAGATATAAGCAACCTGCCTTCGAACGACGCCGCTAATAATGCTACGAAGCTCCTCGTCTTCCTTCGCAAGTTGAACGAAGGGTCTCAATTGGGCGCTGGAATCCCGCAACCACATCGCGGGGATATCGCCCGTAATGACGAAAGTCGTATCGTCATCTAGCATCTCCACCGTGGTCTCCAGCGTATTCGGATAACATTGGAGAAACATCCTTCGAAGTTCCGGACGATGAGTCAGTTTCTCGGAAACTTCGTTAAGCGCTGCCGTTACGGCTGCTGGCAATTTTCTATTCAACTTCTGGGTCATCTTCTCAGCCTCTTTCTTGTGTGTTACTCGCGAAGAAGATGGCACGCACTTCCGTGTGCGCCATCTTCTATGTTTTTACTCTTAATAAATTTTAATAGAAGAAGCTTGATCGTTAACCTCGTCGCCAATCCACGGCTGATCAGAGGTGAACGTCCACTTCGTCCCTAAGTAATTGTCGTGCTCATACATCTCGACGGTCCACCCGGATGGAATTTTGAGAGAAGTCACCCAATCGTTCTGAATACCTGCGGCTTGCAGCTGCCCTAATGTGTAATTCCCCTTCCCCAGCGATCCGGATGCCCCTCCGTAATCAATATCCTCATAGAATATGGCTTCTGAACTTCCGCTCGTGCCTTTCACTTTAAAGCCGATTACCGAGTTGGCGGGAATGTTCAGCGTCGTCGTAATGGAACCATTGTTCACGGTAACCGCTACGTTTTCCTTGATCGAGGTCGCATCATTATTAACGGAAGCTTCATAAATCTCCAGCGTCGCGTTCCCGTCAGCCAATCCCGTGTTATTCAATGTTACGCTGGCTGTATTCGTCGTTGTGTCACGATTAACCAATACCCCAATTTTGTCACCGGTGGAATTAACCGCCCCTAACGCGCTGGAGATATTACTGTATGAGGTGCTTTTAATGCTGCTATCCCCGTCTCCAAGACCGACTTTCGTAGACATTAACCGATAGGTTCTTGTCTTAGGAGATAACACGCCCCCTTGCTCGATATGCCAGAATGGATAGTTGTGATCATACTTTCCTAATGAGAACAGATAAGCTCCCTCCGTGCCGACCTTAAACATGTCGTTCAGTTTTAATCCGACATAGGAGATGGTCTCGTCTCCCGTCGTATTGATCGGTGTTCCTCCATTTGTCGGTCCGTTAATGCCGGCGTCATAATTCCATTCGGTGACATGAACGGGAAGGTTCGGTTTACCGCGGTTCGCCGCCCAACCTCTCCAGTCGTTTACAACATTCGAAATTGTCCCTTCTCCGTTGTAAACATGGAAGCTGATGAAGTTAAAGTTATCCCGGTTGCGGGGATCATCCAGGATATATGTAACATAAGCAGGCCATCCAACCCCGCCCGCGAGCGTTGGGCCTCCCAGTTCAACCGTGTTCTGTGTATCGGTTGCCCTCACGGCATTCGTGACATGGTAGAAGATTTCATTGTAAGCACCGGGATGATTGTTGCCCGATTCATAAGGACTTCCGCTCAGGTTCAATGCGGATGGATTATCCGGCTCGTTCCAGATCTCGACAAGCGAGACTTTTCCGTGATAGCGCTGGTAAACCTTCTTGACAATGTCCTCGTACACTCCCCAGTCCTTGGGAACGCCGGATACGCCGCCGCTGTGGGTCAGCCAAGGCGGAGCGCCTGTAAAGAGCAGCATAATCTTGAATCCCTTGTCGTACCAAGTATTCAAAGGATCGATTGCGCCCCAGTTCCAATTATCCGGATTCTGAATGTCGTTCACGTTATTCTTGTAATCGGTTAAATTCGTATTCTCAATCAAATGTTCCATCCAAGCCTCGACTCTAACCACCTTGAAGCCAACATCCTTGAGCTGCTGAATGGAAGCCGCATCGTTCGGACCGTTCCCTACCCCGCCGAATACGTCTGCGTGTCCGGCTGCGATCGTATTGTTGTAATCAATCGTAACGGAACCGTTAGCCGCGCTTGCCGTGCCCGGAACAAGAACTCCCATGAGCAGACATGCTGTCATTAATATTCCTGTGAACCTGCCTTTACCTTTTCTCATCATCCTACCTCCATATTATAAAAATAGTATTGTTGCCTAGCTCTCAACCAGACTACCACTCAAATTTATGATCACCCCTCTCTCCCAAAAAAACTGAAAGCGCTTAATTTAAGTTCTTGTTTAGTATAAATTAGACCGTACGAGATTTAAATAAAGAAACCTCGAAAGCAGTTTGTAAATCAACAATGATCCGTGAATGTACAGAAACCCGGATGGCCTAAGGCTAACCGGGTTTCTAAGACTATAATTTGAGAACATCGTCTGTTAACTTGAGTTCATTTTCGCTTAATTCCAGGTTGTTTAACGCGGCGATATTGCTATTACATCAATTACCTCTATCTCATTCTTTCAGTTCCAAGGTCCGAACTTGATAAGGAATCATTCCCACTTGAAGCCCTGTCTCTTCTATCCTATGAACTTTATCCATCGGTTCCTCCAATAGATTAGTTTCTTGCCACGCGCTCAATGGTAAATGGAGATTAAGCTTAATGGACTCGCGCACGCCTCCCGATTCATAAAGTCGGATAATGGTGCTATCCCCGTCCTCAGAACGCTTGATTGTATCCAGGATAACCCCCGTAGCCTCCACATGGATAAAACTATGACGAAATGGAAGTTTACCGGATTTACTGTAGGAAGAACCTTCTACAACGATCAGTGAATGATTAAGTTCATAGCCTTCGCGAACAATATTCGCTTCCCGCCTGTTTCCAAGGTGAGGGTAAAGTGAGTACGTGAACTGATGATCTCCTTGATCCGCAGTTCGATCCGGCCAATCCGACGAACGCAACAAAGATAAGCGTAGAACGTTTCCTTTGATGTCGTACCCATATTTGCAATCGTTCAGGAGGGCGACTCCATAATTGTCTTCAGACAAATCCGCCCAACGATGCCCGCAGACTTCGAACTGGGCCCGGTCCCAGCTGGTGTTCGTATGTGTCGTTCTCTCAACAGCACCGAATGGAATCTCATACGTGGCTTTAGAGGATAGGATGTCCACCGGAAAAGCGACCTTAAGCAATTTATGCTTCTCGTTCCAGGAGACGCTTGTTTCGAAATCAATGCGACGGGAATCTCTGTAGAAAATGATGTTTTGTGTAACCGATGAACGGTTTAGTTGCCATTCAAAGCGGAGAATATCACGGTTCTCGCCACTATGAACGACTTCGGCGCTTTTGAGCGTTGGCAGCTCTGCAGGTTGCTTCTCAAAGCGCGGATCTATATCCCACGCGTCCCAGACAAGGGGCCGGTCGTGGAACATCTGCAACTGATTGGCCGGTTGACCCGAAATGAGAACTTCCCTGCCAGCTTCCTTATCATAGAGACGAACGAGTTCTCCTCGATCATTCCATTCCGCCGAATACAAGTTCGTTTCCCAAATCCCATCAAACGTGATGACTTGCTCTTGTTCCTTGTTATGTTCCTTGTTATGTTCCTCCGCTTGCCTTAACCAAATCGTTGCGTAACCAAGCGAAGGTATTCCCGGAACAAATACACAAAGTTCGTACATCTCGGTTCCAATCACACGAAGATCCGTCTTTAGGCGAACCCCGCTCTCATCGTATGCGAAAACGTTAATGAGTTCAGATCCTCCTGTTATGGTGACAAGACTTTCCCTTTTCCAAGATAAACTATTAAATATGTGATAAGCTTTCCCGCCGGCGGCCGATACTTCTATAAAGCCTGCAAGAGCTGCAACCGCATCTTTTTGAGCTTTTTCACCAATGTCAAAAGCCTCAGCATAGTCTTGTTCGGAACGTTCATAGACCTCTTGAATAGAGGTTCCTGGAATAATGTCATGGAATTGGTTCAGCAGCACTTGCTTCCAGCCTTTGGCCAGCGCTTCGGAGGGGTAGGCGCCCCCAAATAAAGTATGGATGCTGCTCCAGACCTCTGCCTCCCTGTACAACGCTTCCGCTTTACGATTCCATCGTTTGTTCCGGGCATGTGTCGTATAGGTTCCCCTATGGAGTTCCAAATACAGATCCCCTGTCCATGTCGGCAATTCTGTGCCCGAGCGGGCAGCATGATCGAAAAATTCGTGCGCAGTACCATGTCTGGCTGATGGAAGACCGGGAAGGTTAGCCGAACGTTCTACGTTCTCGATCATTTCACGGGTAACCCCGCCGCCGCCATCCCCGTAACCATATAGCAACATCTGCTCAGGGTGGCATGATTTCTGTTTATAATGGGACCAATGATCATTAATTTCTACAGGATGCGTCTGCTCGTTTAATCCATGATTAATAAAGGATAGAATGCGAGTGCCATCGATTCCGACCCAATGGAATAAATCGTAAGGAAAGGCGTTCGTATCGTTCCATCCCATCTTGGAAGTCATGAAGTATTCAATGCCTGCCAGCTTCAATAGCTGAGGTAAAGAAGCGCAGTATCCAAACGTATCGGGCAACCATTCGATCCGGGGAACCGCTCCAAACTCCTCACGGAAAAATTTCATTCCGTGTAATAATTGTCGTACCAATGACTCCCCCGAAGGAATGTTCAGATCCGGTTCTACCCACATGCCGCCAACGACTTCCCATCTGTCCGAAACAATATGACGTTTAACTCTGTCATACACATCGGGATAGTGCTCCTTAGCGTAGGAATAGAGCTGAGGCTGGCTTTGGGAATATACAAATTTGGGATACTCATCCAATAAAGTGGAGGCCGTCGAGAACGTCCGGCTCACTTTACGCACCGTTTCTTTCAGCGGCCACAGCCATGCCGTATCGATGTGAGACTGGCCGACCATTAACATGGTTCCTGCTGCTGAAGTATGTGATGCAAGCCGCTCTTTCAGCTTCAACTCCGAATCTAACCATACATTCTGATCATTCCATGACCCAGGCTCTCCGAAACCGTGATCATCCATGACTTGATGCAGTTCACGAATAATGGCCAATTTAGCCGCATCTGTATCGGGAAGAAGTTTCGCGGCCTCCGCGTATACATAAATCGTATACCGGAAGCTTTGCAACGCTTCGTTCGGCGCCACCAGTCGGCTTTTCGCTAAGTATAAAGGCGGCGGATCTGTCTCTTTCGGAATATGATCCGTGAAACCACTCATTAATTCCGAGGGATATCCCGGAGGGTTATACCATTCGATACGCAGTAAAGCAGAACCCGCCGCAATCACTTCGGCATGGAGCGGAATGTAGCTGCGATTGCCGTCCAACCCGTGATAGGGAATACCATTCACATATAAGAGCCCTTCTCCGCCTCCGCCATCAATCCACAATCCAACCTTCCCGCTTCGCCATGACGGAGGAATGTGGATTTCCTGTTCCAGGATAAAAGTTGTGCCCCGATCTGCCAGCCAGTCTCCTTCGGTCACCAGACGACTGTCTTCTTGGTTAGAGACGTAAAACCCGGGGGCTTCGTAGCTGCAAGTTTTGAACGTCCATGGATTGAGTTGAATTTCGGATAGCCATTCATTTTCCTTTAATTGACGGATAAAGCGCTCAATTCTAAGCATTAAGAATATCCTCCCTATTCCGTTAATTACATAACAATTCGAATCGTCTTGATCTCGAATGCGCTGAACCGCAACCTCACTGCACCATTGTCCGATTCCAGGGAAGCGATCGTTTCCTCCATCAAGTTCGTTTCTTCGATGGAAAGGTACGGGTGAGCCACCTGCAAATTCACATTTGCCTGACCTCCGGACGTTTCATATAAACGAATGATGAGGCTATGATCATCCTCGGCTTGTTTCACAGCTTCGATCATAATATGTGGATGGTCCACCTTGTACAGCGAATCGGAAGCCGCCATAGTCCCCGATTTACTCGCCGGTTTAACCGAACGTAGTGGCGTATTCAACTCGTAACCGTCTTTATACACTAGCGCTTCCGCGCAGGAGCCCGCATGGGGAAGGATCGAATACACGAATTCGTGCACAGCTCTGTCCGCCAACGGATCCGGATACGCGGGACTTCTTAACAGATTGATATCAAGCACACCATTCTCGACCCGATGACCGTACTTGGAATCGTTCAACATCGTAACGCCATAGCGGCTCTCCGACACGTCAATCCAATGGTGGGCGCAGATCTCATCCCTAGCGGTATCCCAAGATGTATTGCGGTGCGTCGGTCGTTTAATGGAGCCGAACTGAATCTCGCTGGTTACTAAATCCGTTGCGATAGCAAGCGGAAAGGAAGAACGAAGCATCTTGTCCGATTCCTGCCAATCAACACGTGTCTCGAATACGATTTGTCTGCTTTCCGAAGACAGCTTCACGCGTTGTGTCAATTCGGAATTCCCGAACACGTAATGCTGCTCCACCACTGCGTAAGGTCCATCTATATATGCCTGAGTAGATGCCGGTTGCAATTCAATCGACGCGCGCTCGCGGTAGTCGCCCGGGAAATCCCACGCATCCCCGCCCCGGTCATCGAACAAGACCAGGTTGTTTCCAGTCCTGCCTCCTTGCAGCAGCTCTCTTCCTTCCCTCTTGTCGAACAGGGAAACGATTACGCCCGCTTCATTCAGCACTACGCGAATTTCTTCATTCTCGATCCCTTCGCTTGATGCTTTCAGTTGAACGAATTCAGTTACACCAACAACCTCTTCGGGTTCCACGGCGCAATAACCCATAGAAGGTACGACGGCTTTCATCCAACCTTTCTTAAGCTGGACCCACTCCGCGCGTTCCCAAGGCAGAGAATTGAAGTAAACGACAGGGTCCCGGTAGTCAGATAAATTAAGGTTATTGGCGATCTCCCCGTAAGCGACCTCAATGCCCTTCTCTACTGTTTTCGTAATCTCCTCATATCGAGCCAGCGATTCATCATAAACCCGTCCGATCGATGATCCCGGCAAAATATCATGGAACTGATACAACAGCACTTCCTTCCAAATCTCCTCGAGCTCCTGCTTCGGGTAAGGGACAGCGCATGCCCGTGAAGCGAACGAGGCGGCAAACTCCCATTCACGAAGTGATTTCTCCAGCCTGCGGTTAAACTTCTTGTTCCGAGCCTGCGTAGTCAACGTTCCCTGATGCTTTTCCAGGTAGAGTTCGCCCTTCCACGTTTTGTAATGGGACGCCCCTTCTTGCAATTTATCCAGAAAATCGATGGACGGCTCTTGCTCAACAGGCGGAAGGCCAAGCAGATTCTTCTCCCGTTTCAGTCGCTCCAGATGCTCTTCACCCGGTCCGCCGCCTCCGTCACCGATTCCGAACAACATGAGGGCGCGGTCGGAAACCCCGCTATCGTGATATTCCTTCTCGATCTTCACCAGGGAACGAGGGGCGGACGGTGAATTGTAAGTATCTTCAGGCGGTAAATGCGTCAGCACCTTGCTTCCGTCGAGACCTTCCCAGAAGAACGTATGATGCGGATAATCGTTGTACATATTCCAAGAGAGCTTCTGCGTGACCATATAGTCGACACCCGATTTTTTGAGAAGCTGAGGGAGACTCGCGGAATAACCGAATATATCAGGTACCCACAACATGCGCACGTCAATACCAAATTCCTGTTTAAAGTATCGTTTCCCGTACAAAATTTGCCTGACTAACGCCTCGCCTCCTGCCACGTTGGAATCCGGTTCTACCCACATGGCGCCTTGAACTTCCCAACGCCCTTCTTTAATTCGTTGTTTAACGGATTCGAAGAGGGCAGGGTAATGCTGCTTGATCCATTCGTATAGCTGCGGTTGGCTAGCCCCGAAGACGTAATCCGGATATTTCTCCATCATGCGCAAAGCCGTCGCGAACGTTCTGGCTCCCTTACGAATGGTCTCGCGAATCGGCCATAACCAGGCTAAATCCATATGGGCATGTCCTATGGCGCTGACGCGGATTGTCGGATCCCCGCCCCGCTTCTTCAACTCAACCGAGAGACGATGTCTTGCCGCACCGACCGATTCCGGCGTTATATCCATAAGAACATGAGAAACTTCGAATAATGCCTGCAAAATCTGTTTCTTACGCGATGACTCATTGGATAATTGATCTGCTAATTCCATCAAAACTTCCAAATCATAGTACAATTGCTTATTCTCTTCGAGGCAAACCGCGATCAAAGCTTCCTTCAGCTTACCGCTCCGATAACGCCCGAACAGATCGTTACATCCGGCATCGCCCCATAAGTCGATACGTTCCCCGCCCTTCGCTTGCTCGGCAACATATACAACTCGTTTGCCCGGCAATCCGAGGGCGTAGTCGTATTCAGAATTAATATTCGTAAGCCCTTGATAGGGAGAACCGTCGGCATCAACCACGCAGAGCTCCCCATTCACATCGATAAGCAGCACGACGGACTGACCGGCAGCGGCGGCGGGAACGATTCCTTGGAAATGGAACCAAGCGCAGTCCCACAACTCTCCCCACGGATCGCCCGGGTTAAGTGTAATAGCTTTGCCTGATGTTCTCTCCTCGTAGGGCACAGGCTCCTTCGTCACCCAAGCTTGCACGGATAACGATTCGATGGGCTGATAGATGGATTGTTCAATACGATCCTTTAAGGAATGGAATCTTTCGACGGTTAATGACTCATAGGGCATAGGATTCACGCTCGCTTCACTCAATTGTAAAAACTTACTCTATTATGCCAACCGCCCGGAACTTTTGTAATACAAATTACTCGAATTTCATTTCAAAAACATTAAACTTTCTCTCCCGATATTACATGAAAGTATATCTCACATAAACCTTACATAAATATAGAAAACTATTCTATTTGCTCTCTTTTTGCTATAAACTGAACATGTTACTACCATTTCATGGAGGTGCGTATTCATGTTCAGTTGCAAGAAGTGGACTCAAGTTACACTCAGTCTGGCACTAATTCTAACCCTTTTGCCAGGTATGTCCTTGGCCAAACGGACAGATGCACAACCTGAGCTCCAAGCATCGGGAACGACTGCCTACATCTCGGTAGCCGTTGCCACACAATGGACCTTGTCCGGAATGAACTCAGTTCGTCCAGTCGATGCACCCGCTCTCAGTAATCCGGTAGATATGCGGGCATGGACAAGAAACATGACACTAGCAGAAAAAACACAACTCTCAACGAACGGAATGTTAGAGACGGAAGCCTTGTACGGCCATAAAGTGATGATTACACAAGACCTTGGGGAATGGGTAAAGGTTCAAGTCTTAGAACAACCGACACCAAGAGATCCTATCGGGTATCCGGGTTATATGCCTAAACGTCAACTGACTACAACCCTTAGCCTGGATGCGTTAGCGGGGAATCGGCAAGCTGTCGTTACTACAAACTTCGGCATGTTGTATGATAACGAGTCGTTACAGGTGCCTTTCTTAGAACTTAGTTTTAATACGAAGCTCCCTATTGTAGGCGAGAACAGTACGCTATATTTAGTAGCAACGCCCGATGCAGGGAATAAATGGATTAAGAAAACAGAGGTTAACGTACTTACTCCCGGCGCGCCTCCTGTACCCGTGAGTCAGCAAGATCTGGTGAACACCTCACGCAAATTTATCGGACTACCCTACTTATGGGCAGGGGTTTCCGCTTACGGCTACGATTGTTCAGGCTATACATACAGCATTTATAGGGCACACGGGATAACGATCCCACGCGATGCAGGGCCCCAATCCCAAGCGGGTACCGCTATATTGAAGAGCAATCTTCAACCGGGAGACCTAGTGTTTTTTGCCACCAAGAATGGAAAGGGCACTGTCCACCATGTAGGAATGTACATCGGAAACAATCAAATGATCCATTCACCGAACTCCGCCTCTCAAATTCATATCGCCTCGCTGAGTGAATCTACTTGGTTGAGAGAGTATGCGGGAGCCCGGCGTTACTTGCCGTAATGATAACTTCGAAGATATTCTAAAATCCCAAAAGACCGCCGTTTCTTCAAGAAATGGCGGTCAATCAAATTAAAACTATTTCTTCCCAAACAGCGCGTTCATCTGCTCCAACATGTTCCCGCCGCCCGTCAGCGAGATATGCCCGATCTTCTCACAGATCTTCTCCACAAACTCCAGCTCCTTGAGCCGATACAGCGTCTGGTTCTCGTCCATCAGCTTCGCGGTGTTGAGCAGGCTGCGGGTCGAGGCCGTTTCTTCCCGGCGGGTGATGAGGTTGGCTTGGGCCTTCTTCTCCGCGTAGAGTACGGTATTCAAGATGTCCTTGATTTCCCCAGGGAGTATAATATCCTTCACCCCAGCCGAAACGAACTCCACCCCATACCCCGCCTGCTTCTCCGCCAACCGCGACATGACAAAAGCCGCAATCTCCTCCTTCACCCGCAGCAATTCATCCAACTTCATCGTCCCCACATACTCGCGCAAAATCAACTGCAACAACACATACAACTGATCCTCCATCGAGCGAATCTGCAACACCTTCAGTGCATCCGTCACACGGTATTGGCAGACGAAGTTTAGGCGAAGCGTGATTTTGTCCTCCGTCATCATCTCCTGCCCCAACAGATCCAATTGCTGCTGCCGCAAATCCGTCGTCCTCACCTCCACCTTCACCGGTCCGCGCCAGAACACATACTTCCCCGGCCCCAATTCCCGCTGCAACACATGGTTGTAATACAATAGCCCCGTCTCGTGCGCCTGCACCTCTAGCCCCTGCACATACCCGGCCAACTTCGGCACAATCGCCGCATCCACCTCATCGGACAACATCGGATCACCCAGATCCACACGCACGAATCGATTCGCCCGCATCACGTTCCAGAACGCATACTGCCCCGAGGTCAACACGCCCGCGAACTTCCCGTCTTCATACCGCAGCACCAGCTCCGAGTCCGCCACATCCACCACGTCCACATCCTGCAACAACGCCGCATCCCCGAGAAACCCCTTCAGAGCCTTCCCTTCGACAGCCAAAGGCTTCGCCGCATCCACCACCGCAACCGTCTGCCCCAGAACCGACCACACCGTGTACGTCTCCGGCAACAGATAGCGCGCATAACTCCCTTTATGGAACAAAAGACCGCGTTGGTCCTCTTGAATCGTCACTTTATTAAACATATGTACTTCCTCCCAACACATAATGAAGTGTGACCGTACTTGGAAATGCTCCCGGCGCTAATACGGAGTCGGCTTAAGTGCAGGCGGGGCGCGAGCTTAAGGAACCAAGACGATGGAAGCGAACATCCGGCACAAACGCTGCCTTCATCCCTGCCAACACTCCAATGTTCTCCAAAATGCTTCGCACACCCTCCCGCGCGGGATCCGCCTTCTGCTAAGTTCAGCCCCGGTTGCCTCACCCGCAGGTGTGGCTGAGCATTCCCTTCCGGGTCTTAAATTTTTTAAGTGCCCTTACGGGCTCCAACCATGATCGCTTGAAAGGCGAGCGGGGAATTGAACCCCTTGGGACATGGCCCCTTACCGGTGTACAGTACACCTGCGCCAACCCGGCGCAAGTACTGCGGGAGCATCTGAACTCCCTGCCCAAGGTACAACCGGCAGGTTGCCATGTCGGATATCCTGATTATCACCCGAAATCGGGCCCGCGAACATGGCGAAAGTATTACGACACTTCAAGTTTTTCTTTATTCCCACCTGCGAACGGGACTGCTACAATGGAATGTACATGCAATGAAACGGGGCGAGGGCGCGTGGCCAGAGAGAGTTTTGACAAAGAGATTCAACTGCTGAGAGTGATGTCGCAGACCGGCGGGGCGTATACCCGGCAACAGTTTGCGAAGCGCATGGGCATCTCCGTACATACCTATGACAAAACCATCCGCCGCCTCAAAGACATCGTCCGCATCGTCCGGAAACGGGCACCGGGGACTGCCAACGAGGAGTTGGCCGATTCCCTGCGGAACGATTATTACAACTCACCGGATCCGATCTTGTTGATGCTGTTCCGGGCTAAGTCCGTGAAAGAGTCGGAAAGCCATCGGTTATCCCTCATCGTACAGACGCTGAACGGACAGGCGATGACGACGATGGAGCTGTTGGATGCTTGTTGCGCGGGCGTGGATGAGGCGTTCCCGATGCCGGACGAGAAGACCATTCGTTCCGACCTCAAGTATCTGGAGGACGTAGGCGTGGTATACCGGGAGCCGGGCGGGCGTCCCCACCGATATCAGCTGGATCTGCGGCTGCTTGCGGACTTGTCCGAGGAGGAGCGCACGGATCTGTACGACTTCGTGGACGTCATGGCGAACACGCAGATTCCTTCGGTTCAAGGGTTTCTCCTGCGGGATAGCTTGAAGCGGACGGTGGGTTCGGAGCCCCCTTTTGCCTATAAGTATCATTATCCCTCCCGCCTTCTGGACGAAGCGCATCTGTATCGGTTGTTGGCGGCCATTCAGGCGCGTCGCGAGATTCAGTTCGTGTATTACTCCCCCAAGTCCCGCACCAGTTACGGTTCCCGCAATACCAATCCCCTCTTCGAAAGCCAGAGCAAAGGCCGCGCGGAACGGGTCCTTCCGATGAAAGTGATCTATGACCATCAGTATGGGCGGTGGTATGTGGTGGGCATGAATGCGCGGCAGGGGCTGATGATCTTCCGGATGGAAGGGCTCACGGAGTTGGAGGAAGGCGAGGCGGTGGATGAGGACGTTTATGGGCAAAAGCTCGCTGTCGTCGAACAAAAACTCCGCCTCAGTTGGATGGTGGATACGACTGCGCCGGTGGTGATTCGTGCGCGGTTCTTTCATCCCGGGCCGTCGGAGAAGAACTTCGTGAAGGAGCGTGTGCTCATGCAGGGGCAGTGGGGCGTGATCACCGAGGAGGACGAGGCGTCGTTCGTGTATGAGATTACCGTGAACGGGATGACCGAGATCAAGCCTTGGCTGCGGAGCTTCGGGTCTTCATGTGAGGTGCTGGAACCCGCGAGGCTGCGGCAAGAGTTTATTGCGGAATGGAAGGAGTTGCAGGGGTATTATGAATCCGTTCGAGAAGATATTTAACTATCAGATCCTGTCGCGGATGGAGGGATCGGGGGCTGTAACCATCACGTCACATGAGCGGACGTGGTTGCGTGCAATGCTTGCGCATCCCGCGGCAATGGATGCATTCGAGGCGTCGACGTTGGCGAAGTTGCGCGAGGTATTGGCGGGCACTGGAGTATCCGAGGCCGATGAACTGTACCTGGGCCTGCAGGAGAAAGCAGGCTACGTGCAACGCCAAGTGTACCGCCCCTTGTTGCGCGTGCTGCGACGCATCATTGTAAGCAAGGATGGTGTGCGGATCTCCTACATCCTCAAGAACGGCACGGTACGTCAAGGTTTGCCCGGGTATCCATGTAAACTCGAATACTCCATGGTCAAACGCGAATGGTACCTGCATTGGCTCAACACCCAGAACCACTCCTTCATGTCCACCAAACTGCGCAACATCGTAGATGTGGAATCAGTCGAGGTTCCGGCAGAACTGGCGGAGAAGTATGAGGAGAAGTTGGGGACCTTGGCGGAGGCTCGCCAGCGATCGGCGGAGATTCAGGTGGTGCCCGAGTATAACGTCGAGCTGTCTCGTATTCTCTATGCTTTTTCTTGTTTTGACAAGGAAGTGCGATACGACGAGGAACAAGATACCTACACGATCAAGCTGACGTTCTCCAAGGATGAAATGGAATTCATCTTGAGCAAGGTCCGCTTTCTAGGCAAGCGGGTGTGCGTGGTCAAAAATAAGGCCATGCAGGTTCGCATGGCCGAGACCGCAGCGATGGCGCTGGGGCGTTATGGTTGATCTTATCTGGTAAATCATCGTCATGTTTTAACTTGCTCATCTGTGTAATCATATTTATATTTGTGTTAGCGTGGTTACTTATCACGTACAACAACTATCCTTATTAAAGGTTCATTATAATTTTTTAGCTTTTACGTTCTTTAATACTCGTTACAATCATATCTACTACACTTTCCAAATTCCGTTTTACTTCATGTTCCCAGAAGCGCATTACTTTCCACCCCATGTTTGTATAAATTTCATTAATCTGCTGATCACGTCGTCTGTTTCGCTCTATCTTAGGTACCCAGTACTCTGGGTTAGTCTTAGGGGCTATATAATGTTCGGGGCAACCGTGAAAAAAGCATGAATCCAAAAAAATTACAATTTTATACTTTTTAATTGATATGTCAGGCCTACCTGGTAGGCTCTTGCTGTTTTTTCTAAACCTTACACCGTGTCTCCAAAGCGTCTTTGATATGCGTTCTTCTAACTTAGTTCCCTTAGATCGAATGTTCTGCATATTTTTCCTGCGATGTTCCGGCTTTAGGTTATCCATAAGTTTTTCCCCCATTGGATGACTAAGGTTCAATATAAAGAAAGTCCCTGAACATGTTCAGGGACGCATGACGCATCATATTTATATAAGCACGAGTTCTTCTAATTGAGATTTTCTAAGCATGTCATCTATATTCCATTTAGGAGCAACAGAATCATATTCTATACCCGCGAAGGTTCTCATTATTGCCTCAAGGACCATTTTAGCACCCTCTGGTGGAACAGCCATTCCAACTTGTTGACGTACTTTCTCTTTTGTTCCCTTGAAAAGAAAATTGTCAGGGAATGTTTGAAGTCGTGCACGTTCGCGATTGGTTAGAGCTCTTGGTTCTTCCCAATGGTACATAGAAGTGCCCCCACCACCGCTTCCTGTTACGGTATACGATGGAGTACTACGGTCTAATCTGCGGTAGATCTGACTCATTTTGGCACCTTTCACTTTCAATCGCATCTCTTCAGGAATTCCTTCGTACCATGCATTCTGTCCTTCAGGGATATGCTTAAGGAACTGTATAACTCTAGCGTTATGAACTGGCATATCATGATTAGGTGTATCTTTAAATATAGGGTCATTCATTAACGCTTCAAATGAAGTTTTATATGAAAACTCTCTTCCAGGTCCATGTGTAGGTGCAGGAACTTTAAATTCCATGTTTAAGTCTCTGCGTATTCCAACAATTAAGATTCGTTGACGTGATTGCGGAACACCATAATCAGCAAAATTATATAGATGTGGTGTAAGTCTATAACCGCCAAAATTACCAGCCTCGGACATATCTGTTAGTATTTTTATAAACGCTTTACCTTCGTTTGCACTCTGTAATCCGCCTACATTCTCAGCAATAAACCACAGAGGATTATGATGGTTCATTACTTGTATTCCGTAAGAATACAGCGGCCCAAAAGTACCATCAAATCCCTTCTTCTCACCAACCTGACTAAAGTCGTTGCAAGGAAACCCATATATAAATCCATCTATATTCTCAAGTGTATTAATATTCAAGTTACGCACATCGCCTCGATGAACGGTTTCAGGACGATCAGGACATATATTATACGTATATGTATCACAAGCACTCTCGCAATAATCATTCGACCAAGTATGCTCGATAGAAAATTCCTCATTTGTCACTGGATGAATAACTTTCACCTGTTTTGCGCCCCAAGCAAATCCTCCAGGACCGTTAAAGAGTTCGCCCTTTTTAAATTTCATAGTTATTCCTCCTTACTTTAAAGCTATTATACCACTTCATCTTCTTCTCTACCAGAACAAAATGCGAACAAAACACGAACATAATCCGTGTTTTGTTCACTTATTAATTATACACTTAATGATCTATATATTAATCACCCATATCATCATTAACATCATAGTAAACAATATTACTAGGTAATTTGATATTTGGTACCCACAATTGCTTTCCATCCCATCCTTTGTCCCCCGTCACTTTATAGACAGTCATTATTACCTTGTCTTGAATAGAGGCACCTATTTTCCAATCATTTGGTGACAGAAGTGCTCCGGTTCCTTTTGCAACATTTCTGTTCCTGCGAACAATGAGTATTCCCTGAGATGTAGGCTGTTCTGCCAATATAGAGTTAATAATGGAGGAAAACGCATTTACACGAAAATCTTCTTCTGAAGTAATGTGATTTAATATTTGAATCATGAGTTTCATGCTTACTTGATAATAATCTACCGTTTCATCGAATCGTGCAAAAAGCTTATCTAGTTCCTCTATAGTGTTATTATCTGGTGAGAATGGATAGTAATTCGTTCCACCTGAGATAATAGCAACTCTCTTATTATCAAGTACATTCTTTCTTGTAGCGGCTAGGCCCTCAGGGTAATAAACTTTAATATCACTTAGGCCGCGTTCAACTTGAGATATAAGCGAGTTATTTGTGGAATTTATATCAGAGAATAATTTGTATAAAGTTTCATCAATAAAAACACTCATTAAACCAGCATCTCGATCATATCCGAACATACGACTATGCTGCCACATGGTATCCGCTTGTGGTTTTTTTGCAGTTCGTGTATATAGTATTGTTTGTAATCCAGGGAAGGTTACGCCCCTTCCTAGTGTATTGCCGCCTATTAAAATATTTGATCCGATTTCATAATCTCCGCTTGAAACATAGGAGGATCCGTTCATTACATGCACTTTTATTTCGTTGTTCTTTAATAGCTCTTTAATCTTAGTGTGTACCTCATCAAAAGATGCACGTCTGTATTTCTGAGGATGCTTGCTATTGTATACTTTTTGCAATTCTAGAATAAGCTCAGCATTATTAACATTCTCTTTACAATGCCTAAGCTCTTTAAGTACATTATTCTCATATTCTTTGTGAACAACAGTGCGGACACTTGGATGAATTAAGAAGTTACATACCTTACCCTCAGAGATTAAAATTTGAGCTGAGTTTACTAGATGATGAATAATTGCTGACCCTATCGGCTTATCAAGATTGTCAGTGAATTCAATACAGCCTGGAATGCCTTCTTTAGGAAAGAAATAATCACCACCGAAATATCCTACGCCTGGACGGAAATAGTAGGTAAAATACGGGTGCCATCCTGAAGCCTTTGTTTGTAGGAATATTGATTGAGGTGTCCCTGTAACCTGAAGATATATGCTGCTTGCAGCTTTAGTTTTTATTTCATCCAAATATTTATTGATTGAGGATTTCTTATCTTTATTAACCAAAGTATTTAGAGAAGCTGCATCAGCTTCGTCGTCAATGATAAAAAGTGGATTGCCTTTCATAAATCCAGTTGAAGCCAAGATATTAGTCCACTGCTTCAATGTTCTAGCATTCTTCTTCAGGACAATTATTGTAGGCTTCATTAAGGAATTAAGAGAAAATACCTCTGAATCATATTCATCACAGACACAAAACCCTTTTAAGTCTGCCCGAACTCTATCTATGGTCTGTTGCTGGAGCGCAACATTATCTGTCGTGAGAATAATAAATACAGGAAATCCCAAATCTGATGCAGCGGAGATAATACCAAACATTTGACCTGTCTTTCCTGATTGGACATTTCCAAATAATAGACCTATTTTGTGATCAGTAAATGAAAAATTCTCCAGGTATGTAGGTGCAACATCATATACGGTTTCTTTTATGGACTCAGCAAGTAGCAGGTTCCCTCTATGCTGAATAGTCTCCAGATAAGTATCTAAATATTTCAAACTCTTTCCCCCTGAACAGTTTCCGTACTGCTTGGAAGAAATGAAAGCATCCAAACTTCCATTACCGTACCGTCTTCCATAGTAGTTGTTTCATTTGTCTTTGTTAATGTAATACTCTTTCTACCGTACTTATCTAGTAGTTCCTCTGTTATTAATCCTTTAAATGTTGAATCAGCAACAACATCATTAACTGGTTCTACAATTCCTGAGGCAACAAGACGCCCTTTAATCCAGCGTCCCATTATTTTAAGATCATCTTTGGAGTATAAGTTTTTATTGTTATCACCACATGTCCAAACTTTGAATTTCCAACCATCGTCAGTAACCGCCATGATAGGGGTTTTATACTCTGGATATCCAGGTAACGTACGAATTTCTTTAGCTACCACTACTTCACTTTCCCACCAAACTCTTTTGCGGCCACTAGCATAACATACATTTATATTTGAACCTCTCATCTTTAAGTCGGCGTGGTTTGCTGGAACCTTTAAAGGGATTTCAAAAGAGATATTGGAGATATTTCGTTTGTAAGCACCTACTTCATCTGAGGTAACTTTTGTCACGAATTCTTGGCCGACCAGTGCATTATTTACTTCCCGCACCAGTGGAATTGTAACTTCTTCAATGTTAGCAGAACAATATTGCTCTTTTAATTTATTGATTATCTTTGTTACTTCTTCGATTTCATCTGGGATTTCAGTAACTGTTGATACCTCATATTGCCGTAAGTTCGAGGCCTCTAGTTTAATTGCACCTAAGTTATTGGATCCAATTATTGCAGCTTTCGGGTGTCCCTCTTTGTAAAAGGTATAAAGTTTACCATGATATTTAAAAGCCTTCACAATCCTTACTTCACCAACACCTGACTCCATCCATTTTTCATTGAGCGATGTAGCAGCATGATAGGTACCCTCTGGCATACCTTCTAGAAAATACATACCAATGTTTAGGCATACATTGCTAATGCCATTATCTTCAACAATACTTTGCAATTCCATTAAAGCTGCTTTTGAAACATAACCAACCGCAATCTCCAATCTGTCACAGTTGGTTGCTGCTTCTTTAAAATAATCAATAAATGTTTGTTGCCCTTCTTCCATTCGTAGAGGTAAGATGTTTGAGTATAGTAGTCTCATGTTAGTCTAAGCTCCCGTATTACCAGTTTTCTTTTTTATCCAATAAGCATTCGACTAAATCCTTCCACTTCCTTTTTTGGTTCAAATTAAGCAAACCAAAACATTCATATTTATGAAAGGGTAAAAATTTTTTAATAATTTATAATAATTCTACAATTTAAAATTCAAAGAAGATGATCCCTGAGGATTCAGTAACCACCTTCTTTCAATTGCAATAGTTGAACATTTAAGCTCTATCTTGAAAGGTAACCTCTAAAATAACTCCTTCATAAACAATCCAATAAGCATCTTGGCAACTTCCTGATCTATCTGCAATGATTGACTTATTTTCTCGGGATGCTGTCTATCTGATGATCCGTACGTATCGAGTTGAAATATCTTTTTACCTTCCAGTTCAAATGAAGTGTACGTACAATTGACTGTTGAATGAATGGAATTTCTCTCTTTATCTAAACGGATTATCTTTTCTTTTTGAATAAGTGCCATTGTTAAACCTTCTCCTTTTATGCAGTCCAACCTTCTATCTTGGCTTTATCTATTAGATTAACAAGTTGTTGACTATGAACTTGATTAGGCAACTTAGAAGGAATTAGGCATGCTATTTTCAATGACTCTCCCTCTAGAATTGATAATTTCATATTATTATTATTTAAAAACTCCTTCATTTGTTTCCAATAATCAGCGCCTAAATTTACTACCTTCATTTGCGCCTCAATCCCTGATATTACCTTTTGCTCTTTTTTTGCTATCTTGATCTCAGACTTAAGTTCATCTTTAGCAACTAAAACAGTTACAAGTTCATCAAGCATTTCAACGTCTAAATCACTAATTGCCTTCCAGCAAGCATCACGTTTGCACCATTGAGTAACGTTAGCTATTCCTCTTGATGGACTTGTAATAGAATTAAATACTTCCTTAGTAATTACAATAAGTTGCTTTGTGAGCACTTCATTAATTGATTGTTTATTCCAGATATAATTAAAGTCTAATGTCAACTTAGGGTAATTCCTTTGAATTAAATGTGACAATAACGCTATTGAATAAGTTACTATATTGGCTCTATAACCTTGATCGTACCAAGGCTGTTTAGTCACAAGACTTTCTGTGTGTTTAAACAAAATATATAAAGCAACCGAGTCTTGAAAATATTTTTCGTTAAACGATTCTTCGGATACTGACCATTCAGCGTCAATCTTATTAGCGAACTCAGTAAAGTTTGTTTGCGCTCCTTTACTAACAGTATGTGGTAGACAACGCCAAGAATTGCGTGCTTTCGCCAAGTCAGTCTTGCTCAATAATTGCGCTTTAGGATTTTGCAATAAGAATTTGTTACGTTCACCCTTACTCATTTGCATTTGAGCTTGGAGATACTGTCCTCTTGCTCGCTCATAAAACCAATGGGTATCATGTTGTGCTCCGCCCACTGCAGGAGCATATAACCTTCTTGATATCTGCTCCATTCTAACATGGTATGGATGGGTGGAGAAGAAATCAGCATCACTGACCTTGTTTTGACTATTTGAAGATCTAGATATTTTTTGCATTAAGTCATATGTGGAATCTATACCTGTATTTATTGCTGTTAATTTCATTTGAACGGAAATATTATCTAAGTTGGCTTTATCCTTATATCTGGCGTTAGATAATGAAGCGGTAGTTTGGCCGCCGTTAATAATTTGAAAATCAGATACCCGAGTAATAAATTTACCGAAAGTATTACTCTCGACTTCAACTACATTGGCCGTCGCAGAGATTCCGTTATTAAACGCAAAAAACATCTTTGGTGATGTGAGGATTGTCTCCCTTATCTTTTTATTCACTGAAACTTTAGTACTTAGAAAAGACCTAACATTCCCTTCTAATAACTGCGCACCAAAATTGTCATAAATGTCAGCAAGAATTGTCCCCGGAATTACAGAGAGAAATGACTTATAATGATCATTATCAACCTCATCTGTTTCTAAACAAGGTAATCCATTGGGAACAAATTCTTTAAAATTTATTTCTATACTTTCTCGACCAAAATCTGCTAAAACAACATTATATAATCTCTCTATGTCCCAAATTTGAAATTCAACATTTGCATTCCCTAATTGTTTTATAGAGAAGCTTTCAATTTTCCCGCTCATAAATCCGTCAGTATATAATAAGATTTTATATTTCCTAATCCTATCTTTATTATTTATAAGAATGTCTACTAAATCCGATGCTGATGTACTAACTTCTATTTTTGACTGAAGGTTATTACCTAGTGACTCTTCAACAAAACGCAATGGTAATTCAAATAGACTCTCTGCCTCTGTTTTTGTTAAAGTCCTATCTGCCTCATCACCAATGAAGTCTGCAACAACAAGGTTCATAGTTAAATCAAGCTCATCATAAGAATAACCATCAACTCTTATCTTTCTTCTTCTCAATCCGGTACCAGTATAAAATGATGCTTCAAAATCAGGTATAACTTCTGCATTGGTTAAATAATTACTAAATATATTCACAAAAGCCGCACAAGATCCGTCACCGTAAGTAGCAGCGGTTGACCTAATATCTTGTAAAAAGTCATGTCGAAATGTTGATATATCCATAATGACCTCCAAATAAACTAATGAACAACTTTCCATGCTTTAATCGAAGCAAGGTCTAATTTATAACTCGCTTCTGTTATGTGAACAGGCAAACTAGCTCTCGTTATCTTTGGAAAACCATTAACGACATCATACTCATCAGGAATATTGTTAAATTTGTACCAAATAGCATTATATCCTGGATTATATACATACCCTGCTTTGAGAAGCTTATCTTTAAAAGTATCAGATGAGTCTAAACATAGCTTGTTTAATATGTTCTGGACTAAATGGTTGATTGTAAGAGCATCTTTAGCGTTTGGAGCAGTTTCATCTATTCTATAAACTATTAATTTACCAGGCAGTAGATTATCTAACTGTTCTATAGAAGATATACTTACCTGATTTGAGCTAACTGTTGTTGCTTTAACTTCTGCCCATCCAGTAGAGTAGAAAAAATCTTGGTCAGCTCCTTCTGGACCCATCCAAGCTTGAATAGACTCCAGCGCCCCATTAATATTATTTATCTGTTTATCAAGGTAAAGCAACTCACCGAATAGCCCTTTTAGTTTTGACCCATCCATGATTCCAGAAGGAGTTGCTTTTAATAGATTGAGCCATTGTTTATACCTATATAGGACTTTTTCCAATCCATCTTGATTGCTATTAATATTGCGTGAATATTCAATAAGATCTATACATAACAGTTCATATACTTCTTCATGTTTTGGATTAGTTAAATTGAATAGTATTGTCCATTTATTATCAAATCTTAAACGACATGTTACTTCAATTGACTCAGATGAGCGAATATTTGTAGGTTGTCTATTACTTATTAACAATAAACTTTTGTTATATGGGTCTTGATACCCCAAGTACCATTCCATTTTATGGGTTGCATCAACTCTAATATATCCTGATTTATCGGATATACTTTCCCACTTTTTTTTGATTTCTTCAGTATCCATCATCGTCGTCCTCATCATCATCTATATCCATCCAATTCCTAAGCTCTACAACGTTTACCATATAATTCACAGTTTCCACATTACCAATACCGGGTATACCAATGCCTATTGCGTATAATATATCAGGAATGTTCTTTCCTTCTTTTTTACTTTCAATAATATGTAACATTAATAATGGATTTCTGTCTTCTAAGAGATATTCACTATCAGGAACATTCTTGTCAGGATTATTAGCCTTGAAATTCTTGTCAATTTCCTTAATTCTGTCTAGGGACAAACCTGCTCTAGTTAAACCGCCAGAACCTACCCTGACTTTTGTTCCCGAGATCCTTAACATACCGTCTGATTCGTCTACTGTGCGTTGTTGCAATTTCGTTGAGAAGTTGCCAATTGCATCAACTAAATCAAGCTCAATATCACTAGAACCTGAAGGTAAAATTACATCCCACGAACTTAATTCTGATTTATTATCTATGTAACTGGCTAAAGCTTTACCCTGAAATGCCAAATGCCATGGATGAGTATCAAAGCTACTAAGTAACTCTACAACTAAATCCTTTTTTACACCTCTCCACAAAAAACCTTTAGGTGAAGAATTAACTTCTCTTGTAACGTCGAGACTTGCTAAAAACATCTTAAAAGCTTTTTCATTTGCATGTAGAATCTCCGGTTTAGATTTTAATCTTGGAGTCTCCAACACTTTTCCTGTAACTGATATCGGCCGGCTCACACTTGTTCCAGATCTCATTTTATTCCTTGCTGTTACCAGTAATGAATTAGGATCTTGTCTTACTTTAAGACCAAAATCTCTTGGCGTTTGTCTGTACTTATTCATCTTGCTTATTTCAAGTTTCAGCTCATTTGCTGCAGATGTTATATAGCCGTACCAGTCTATGGCATCTTTCGCCATCCATACTTTAAATAAATCATCGTAGTTTGGTCTGTAACCAAACCATCTCCCCATTTGAAGTAAAGTATCATACATCTGTGAGTTACGATAAAAATAACTTACGCATAGCCCTTCTAAGGTTAGTCCTCGTGATAGACTGTTTCCTCCAACTGCTATAACTCTGAATCCATTGTCTCTATAAGCGTAATAATTCAGGCTTGCAGCTCCAGTTTTCTGGTTTACTGCTCTAACTTCGATAGGTGATATAGCCTTATATAAATATTCCTTAATTAACAACATCCAGCTTACAGCGCATTTCTTCTCGAGCTCATATTCATCCCAAACATTCTTAAGGAAAACAATTGAACCAATTTTATCCCATTGTCTTTCATCAAGTCCTCCATAATTCCTTATGTCAGATTTCACTTGATCAATCCATACATTAATATTTTCTTTAACTGAGACTTGCACATCAGTGAATCTACTAACATTTATTAGCATAGATCTATGTTCATTATTATCCTTACGTACATCTCGTATTGCATTAACTAGCATAAAGTACCCTATGGCAATATGAAGGCTTGTAGGTAATAAATCCACTTCATGATTTTTCTTATGCTTAAATGGTAAGTAATCTTCTATTTCATCAGTTTCAATTTTAATTAAACTACCATAATATTTAGGTTCATCTCCGAATAAGGCATCTGCACCAATGTAACTAGTAGGAGGTGATAATACATATATAAAATCTCTAGGGAATAAATCATCGCCTAACATTTCTTCGGATGTTTCAGGATTAATAAATATATTAGCAAACGGTGTAGCCGTAATTCCAAGATAGGAGGCTCTATAAAATCTCTTTAGAATTGAACGTATAGCAGAATTTATGGCAGTCGGACTTTCATCTTCTTTTTTAGTATTTACAGATGCACTATCTGCTTCATCATCAATAATCAAAAGAGGTAAATCAATCATTCCATTTTGATCAGCATTGTTGGAACAAAGCCAACTTTCTAAATTTTTGAGAATTTGTTTATTCTTCTTTACAACAAATAATGCAGGTTCATTTATGTTCTTTAGTGTCAAGTCATTACTGTTTAATATTGAAGAGTTGAAGTCAAAGAGTACAGTTGTAAATGCTGAAATTCTTTTAGTTGAATCTATTTTCCCAACTCCGTCAAACACATTCTTCACTTCTCGATTGCCTTTAATTTTTAATAAATCTTTACTTAAACGCCCAGCAAATTCTTTATCTAATCGTTCCTGGGTTTGCATTCTTAAATTTTCCATTGTTCCTGCAAGCACAATAATCACCTTGTAACCGGTATCTGCAGCTTTATTACAAATAGCAGTATAATTAGCTGTTTTACCTGATTGAACATCTCCTAATACTAAGCCTCTTCGTTGCCAAGAATTTATGTTTTTAGGATCTCCAAGTAAATCTACAATTTCACTAGACACAATATCTAGGTTTGAAGTAACTCTAGTATTCCAACCTTTTAAATCTTCAAGGTATCTTCTATAACGTTGCCAATAATAAAAGTCTGTTTCTGCACGACGGCCTGGCAACCAAGATTGGTGATCGCTGTGTTCATCGGATATGTATACTCCGACATCCATTGCAATCATTAATGATGACTTTAATTTCTTAACAACATTTTCGAATTCATCATCTGACACTGGATACAGAAGATTTAATGTATTCCGCAATGTCGTAGCTTCTGACATAAAATCCTCTTCATTTGGAGGTGTATCCGGAAATTTAGTATTTATTGCTGCCCATATAAATTTATCTAGAGTTTGTACATTGGGATTCATTAATTAACCTCCTGCATTAATCTCTTTATTACTTCTGGGTGTTGATTAAAAGGGTCAGATATAGAAAGCCTGCCCAGCATTTCGTTCTTTTCCCTTTTGTCTTTACATCCACTTAAAATATGTTTTAGCATTTTAAGGATCTCAGCATCCATAATGTTTTCTGTATTTGTAATTTGTTCGTCATTTGTCAGATCTACATATAACTGGTTTAACGGTAGATTAGTTTCTATTTGCCTTATTAAATGATTCAGTGATTGTTTCTCCGATTTATTTAAATTCTCAAGTCCATCAAAGAGTAAATGATCCCTATTAATCTCATAGAATACTCCTTTACCTCTAGTAATTATTCTATTCCACATATGTATATTCGAATCGTTAGTTTCTTTTTTACCACGGTATGTCCATGTCCTTTTGCTGCGATCAGCTAATCTTTCAATGACAATTGATAAATTTTTTTTTACAACTTCGGGAGGAATAGCCATGGATTTCTTAATATCAAGCGTCCATAGGTAGTCAAGGGAATTAGGTATATCAACACGAACTCGTGCTAATTTTGACATTTCGTCTTGCCGCATCATATTAAACCATGTTCCTGAAACAAGCAGCCTTTTGTTTCTGTAGATGTAAAAACCTTGTTTCTTACGCAATCCATCTTTTCCACCGAGTTGTTCTAGTTCTAATTGTGTGAGGTTAGAGATATGAGGTAGTATAAATGGACTTACCGTCACTTTCTTTCCTTCAATATTAATGACTTCCTCTTCCATGATCTGGTTGCTTTTCTCTACTAAAAATGGATCATTTGCTTCAACCTTTAAATTATTAATAGATATTTTAATTTTCTTTAATCCTTTTTCACCTGAGATATACCTGTGAAACACTAAAGAAAGATGGTTTCTAACAGTGTCCATATATTTGCCCATGCTTAATTCAATATTTTTCTCACCCAAGATAAGTCTATCTAGATCCTGCATTATAACTAATGTCCCAGCCTTAAGTAACATAAGCTGACTAACTTGAGGTAATTCACTCACATCATCCAGGTCTAATAGCTTTAGTGACCATTCTCCTGTATTAATCACCAGATCCAAATCCCATTGAGCTCCTAATAATGATGAACCTACTTTAGTTACAACTGTGAGTTTTTTGCATTGTGAAAGCGCAGCTGTTTTTAAACCGAGACCGAACCTTCCTAAGTCTTTAGTTCCTCTAGTGGCCGTTGGGTTTTTGCTTCCGTATCTCATCGCATTTATTAAACTATCTTGATCCATTCCATGTCCGTCATCAAGAATAGATATATACGGATTGATTGGAAAAAAGGCAATATCAATATTCGTTGCTTTCGCAGCAATACTATTATCAATTATATCTGCAATTGCAGTTTCTATAGAGTAACCAATCGACCTAGTTGATTCCATCAACACTGGGGCAAATGGAGGTACTGATATAATATTCATTTCTACTTCCCCTTTGTATTAATAAACAATGTATTATTAACTTTTCTTTCAAAATGCCAATGCAATCTATATTTACATATTTGCTCAACCCAAACGTATATCAATTCTGATGAATCAATATTATTCGGAATGTTAAACTCAAATCTTCCACCCTCAAATGACACTAACCCCTTAGAACTCCCACTCCATTTGGTCATAGGCATCCTCGCGATTAACTTGGCTACTTTAGCCTCATCATAATCCCATAACTTCTTTGTTTCAGCATCGGAGAAATCAATCTTCTTTCTATAGTCCTTCTCCATATAGAAGCGATGGAAATAGGGTGCAACTTCTTCTGGGGTAATAGCATCCGCCCAGTGATCTGGTCCGCGCTCCAACATGGCTGCTAATACAACCATCTTGTAACTCTTGGTCATCACAGTTCCTTCGACCTCACGGATCCAATCTTGGTGTTGCAAGTACACCTCAACCTCGTGCTCATCTAATTCCCCTGCCCAATGCAGGAAGCCGAGATAAGACTTAAATTCCTGCACATACTCCCGGCTATTCGCATGTCCATGGAGGTGTAATTCCAGATAGGTTGGACGTCGTCCAAGCTCACTCTTTAGCTTGAAGTATGAGAACTTAAGGTTATCTTTCCTTGGTTGCCGCTTCCGGAACAGTTCCTCAAGTAGATTGATTACTCTTAATTCAAGATTGATTTCGCAACTAGCCACTGTAGAAGGCACAGCGGATTTATTATTACGTTCCGTACTCTCCTCTGCAATTTGGAACAGGCTCATCTTCAAGTCAGCGTAACGATAGTTCCCGATCAGGTCGATGATGGAGCAATGCGATTTGCCCCCATGTAACCTTAGGCCCCTGCCCACTTGTTGGGTGAATACGGTTAATGACTCGGTTGGTCTTGTGAACAGTAGTGTATCTACCGATGGAATATCTACACCCTCATTAAACAGATCTACGGTGAAGATCAGCTCCAACGTCAAGTCCTGAATCCCTTGAATTGCCTGAACTCTGGACATTTCTCTTGTATTGGAATGCAGAGCCAGAGCTTTAACACCTTTGCCCTTGAAGAATTGCGCCAAGAAATTTGCTTGCCGAATGGATGAACAGAAGCCGATGGTTCGTGTTTGCTTATGTTGTGTCCATGCCTGATATATCTTCTCCGCCATATCATCCTTGAGCTGCGCCGCCAGTAATTCTTCCTCGTCATAGCCGGAACCAACCCAAGGGATAGCACTATAATCCGTCTCGTCATAAACCCCGAAATACCGAAATGGACTTAACCACTGTTGTTGTATTGCATCCAGAAAATGCAACTGATACGCCACATTCCCATCACAAAGGCCATATACATCCTTGCCATCCATCCGATCAGGTGTCGCGGTAATCCCAAGCATGAACTCAGGCTGGAAGTACTCCAGCACCGATTGATACGATCTGGCCGCAGCATGGTGAAACTCATCCACAATGATAAGATCAAAGGCATCTGAATTGAACCGTTCACGATGCTTCTTCATCCCAAGTGTGTAAATGGATGCAAACACGCAATCCGCCGTCACATTCTTCTCTTGCCCGTTATAAAGTCCGACGGAACGATCGGGTAGCACTCTATGGAATGAAGCCGAGGCTTGTTGAAGAATTTCTTCGCGATGGGCTACAAACAGAACTCTTTTATAACTTTTTGCAAAAAATGCGGCCAAATACGTCTTCCCAAGCCCCGTTGCCATCACAACCATGGCCTTGTTATAGTCTTCCTCTACGGTTGCTGCTAGAGCCTCAAGGGCCAACTGTTGGGCAGGACGGGGTTCAAGGAAGGTTATTGTTTCCTCAATAATAGGTTCTGTAATCGCAACAGGTGCAGAAGTATGTAACTCCAGTTCATCTAACTCGATCACCAGCCTCTCAAGCTCTGGATTTCGTTGTTTGTGAATCTCGTATTCCTTCTCATATTCCGCAATGGTCAGTTCGTTAAGAGGGACTGTCCACTCATGATGGAAATTGTGCATGAATTTATCCAGTGCATCTTGGAACGTTGTCGGCTCCGCTTGAGCATTCATTGCTAGATTCCACTCAATCCCTAACTTAAACGCGGAACGGGACAAGTTGGATGAGCCCACAATAAGCAAGCCCTCATTCTCTTCAAAATCAAGCAGGTACGCCTTCGGATGAAAGGATGCACCCCGGCTGCGCCATAATCGGGCTTCTATTCTCGGGTCGATCTGAAGAAGCTTTCTTAGGGCATCCGGCTGCGTAACAAAAAGATAATCCCCACCCAACACTTTAATCTCCGTGCCGTATTGAGCGGCCTTCCTTAAGTGTGGGGCAAGGATCTGCACGCCGGAAGCCATAACGAACGATGTCATGATATAAATCGATGTGGCTCTCTCTATCGCTGGGATTAGTTCATCTGCCAAGTTCTCTGTAATCAGTTTGATATTAGGCATCTTGAACGTCGATCAGGAAGATCCGGTCGTTGAATCCTCCGCGTTTCTCTGCTTTAGCCTGACGTAGTTGTTCCAATTGTTGAGGTGTGGAGCCGTGAACGGCGGTCAACGCATGAACAAGCTCAAGCAAATCTGCTAACTCCTCAAGGGATTCTAGATCCGTGCCTGCTTCAAGGTATTCATTGAGCTCTTCCCCAAGTTTGTTGCGAAGTTCTACTACATACTCCGCGTTATCCAGGATGCGTGTGTTATAGGTTTTACCGCTATTATTTATAATTTGAGGGATGAGATCCCGGACAAGTTTGTTGTAGGTTGGCATGGTGTAATCTCCTTTATTATGCGTCTAATGAACTATGTAAGGACTATATTCGACAAGATCGCCTATTATCCTTTTATCACCAGTTAAAGAGTTTATTCCCTCCCACACCTACCCCCGCCGCCTACTCCGATACTTCTGTGCATGCAGCTCTTTCCGCATCCCAGCCGAATACTCGAAGTTCTCGAGCTTCTCATACAACAGCTGCGACTCCTCGCGTAGCACCACGTTGTCCGTCAGGATCGCCTGTGCCAGCAACGCATCCGCCTGATGCTTAAGGATCTCCTGCCCCTCGTTCAACTCACCGCTGTCGAATGCGTGCATCGCCCGCTCGATTGCCTCGGCGCTTTTTGTAATCTGAACTTGTTGATCAACGTAGGGGTTCGCGGGTTGGTCCAGAAGGTCCACATTTTGCGTATAATGCGCCTGGATGTCCATGTTCTCTTCTACCGCTTGCACGGTTCCTGTCACGTCCATGTACTGTAACGCTGCGCCCAACACTCTGTGGATGCCGGCCGATTGGCGGGTAGAGCTGATCTCGATCAATAACGATTTCACCTCATGATGATACAGGTCGCCTAACTGGAACGTGAGTTTGTTAGAATCACCCGCCGGAATGCCGTAAATATTCATGATGCAGACATGGGGTTCGGGGGTGAGTTGGAGTTGGAGATTTTGCGCGAGAACGGTGAGGAGTCCTTCCAGTTCCTTATGAAAGATAAAAGGAATCCGCTCCGCCTTATCAATATAGTAGAAGTTCCCGCCGCCGTTCTCGCTGATTGCTTCCAGCACCTCTTCGTCGAAGTTCTCGCCCACACCCATGGTGGTCACGCCGATGCCCGCGGTTACATACTCTTTGGCGATACTGCCCAGTTTCTCCGGTTCGATAATCCCACGGTTCGCTTGGCCGTCAGACAGCAGGATCACCCGGTTCACGTACCCTTCCCGCTTGTTCATCGCTACATACTGCAGCCCTTTCAACAACCCGCCGCTTATGTTCGTGCAACCGCCCGGCTGGATCGTCTGGATTCTCCGCTTCAACTCGGACTTGCGCTCGGCGAACTGTGGCTCGAACACCGTACTCACCTCATCCTCGAACGTCACCATACTGAGCATATCCCCCTCGTTCATCTGGTCGACCACGAACTGGCAGGCTTTCTTGCTGTACTCCAACGGGTTCCCCGACATGGATCCGCTCCGGTCCAACACCAGGCAGAGGTTCAGCGGCGCGCGCTCCTTGACCTTCTTATCTCCAATGCCTTTCATCTCCAGCAACAGATACTCCTTCTCCACACCCGCTTCCGGCCAAAAAGGGCGATTCCAAGCATACGTAAACTGTACAGGTTTCATAGGTACATTCCTCCATTTTTATGTCTTTGCACCCATCTTACCTGAGACTTATGTCACGGGGATGTCAGAGATCATATGTTCTTGCCTATATAAAAATAAAAACCCCGGATCGGGGTTAAAGTTCTCTCGATTTCCATAGACCATAGATTCCCGCCGATAAACTGAAAATGATACAGAATATATTAAAAGCCTTCTCAAACGGAGACATCCAAGTATCATGGAGAAAGATGAGTGAAATGCCGCTCGCCAGTGCCAGTATAGGTAGTAGTCGTTCAGACATCCTATGACCTCCTTTCGTACTTGCTGATATAATGATCTTACACAACACTTTTGACAACTGTATGTCATCAGATCATGCGTTCGCTGACAACCCAACGTCTCATTTCCCTGCTATAATAGACCTATATACATATACCTTGGGCCAAAGGATGATGACCTTGAAGTTTATCATTTATGATCTGGAGTTTACGGTGCTGCGGAACAGGCAGCATCTGTCGGAGATTATTGAGTGGGGCGCGGTGATGATGCGCGTGGATGAGGCCGGCGGTGAGCTCTATATGGCGGATTTGTTCCACACCCATGTACGTCCGCGCAATCATCCGAATCTGTCGCAGATGACCCAGCAGTTTACTGGCATCACGCAAGAAGATATGAAGGATGCCCCTTCCTTTCAAGAGGCCGTGGAACAATTCCGTGAATGGGCGGGTTCGGACGAGGAGTACTTCCTGTGTTCCTGGGGCAACGACGACCGGTTCCAACTCATGCGCCATTGCAAAGACCAGCAGATGGACCTGACCTGGATCGCAAACCACAACGACCTACAATACTCATTTACCAAGAAACACAGTGAAGACACCCGCCAACGCTATGGTCTCAAAAGAGCGCTTGAACTGCTGGACTTCCCCTTCACCGGACGGCAACACTCGGGGCTGGATGACGCGTTCAATACGGCGAAGATTTTCCGTCACCTTTACCCGGAGCTGAAGCTGGAGCGCAACATCGCTTCCGAGGAGCAATTGGTTGCATCCGAGACGGTGTACAGCACGGAGGAACCGGAAGGCAATTTCCCGCTTAGCGGATTGAGCGCCCTGCTCAACTTGAAGATCGACAAAGAGCCTATGCCTTCGGCATAAGCTCTTTTCTTTGTGCGCGTTTATGCAGCTGTTTACGCTTTATAAATCAGAGGATTCAGCACGCTGTTCACTTCATCCCCCGGCTGCAAGCCCGGCATCCAAGTCCGCAAATCACCCTTGCGCGCGTTCGTGTCCGGCTCAATGACTTTAGTGCCGTCCTTGACGTAGATGACGGTCATCACTTCCCGCGTGTTCGGCGTCGGGTTGCCCGGCGCGCTGTGCAGCGTCCATCCCGCATGGAACGTGGCATCCCCGGCGGTCATCGCGCCATAACACACTTGCGGCAGATTCTCACCTTCGATGTACTGTTTCAGCGTCTGGTGGGATTGATCGGAAATCTCCAGCTTGCTGATATACCCCCGGTGGTGCGAGCCAGAGACGAAGGTCATGGATCCCACTTCCTCGGGAATATCCACGAGCGGCATCCACAACGTAATGGTCTGGTCCGTATCGACCGGCCAGTAGATCTGATCCTGATGCCACGGCGTATGTCCGCCGCCCGGTTCCTTGAACAGCGCCTGGTCATGGTACATCCGAACACCGTATACCCCCATCAACTCCGCTGCTACTTTCGCAAACCGCCGGGCGAGGACGAAGGACCTTAGCTTGTCGCTTTTTTCCCACAAATTCTGTATCTGCAGAAAAGCCTTCCCATACGTATCCCGCTCCTCCAAAGGCCGCGTTTCCCGGTTCAGCCGAATCACTTCCTCTTGAATGACGGGTCTGTATGCTTCCACCAGGGGGCGTGACGCGAGCTTCGGCAACAGGATATGTCCCTGCGCCTGGTAAGCTTGAATCTGCTCCGCGGTTAATGTATAGTCCTGCTGTAATTCTTCGTTAAGTTGAATAATCTCGTTCATGCGTATCCACTCCTTGAGCTCTGATTAACCCCATGATACTATGGATTTATTCGTATAGCTTTGCAGAATGGAGGCATAAAGTTGGACTTTTCCGATATCCCAAAGAATGCTCCCCAGACCTATCCGATCCTTCGGGAAACCGACTTCGGCGAGGTATCCCCGAGCGTCCATTGGGCGCAGCTGCATACGACGCGCAAGAAGCAGGAGTATCCGCTTCGGCGCATCTATGATCACGAGCTGCTGCTCTTGCTGGACGGCCGTCTGACCGCGCGCATCCACGATCGGGAGTTCAGCCTGTCTTCAGGCGAGCTTCTATTCATCCCCGCCGGTGTACCGCACGAGCTCCGTGTGCATTCGGAGGAGGCTTTGTTTTTGGGGGTGCATTTTGACTATTATGATGAGTTGGAGATTGCGTATGATTTGGATATTATCGTGGATGAACGGTCGCCCCGAGTGGAGGATTTCTGCGCGGAGGCGGTGATGCCGGGTTGTTCGCCTTGGAGCGCGAGCCCGGTGCTGCCTTACAGTTCGGAAATTCTGGCGGACATGCAGCGCCTGATTCGCGAATTCGGTTCGAAGCTGCCCGGCACACCCGCCGTATGCAAAGGGTTGATGCTCCAGATCCTCACGGGATTGTACCGCATGCAGATGGATCAGGCGCAAGCGCTGCCCCCGAATGCCGGGGAACGCTTGTCCGTTGTGACTTCGTGGCTGGAAGAGCATTACCGCGAGCCCTGCTCCAACCAGACGCTGGCGCGGCTCATTCATGTACATGAGGACTATATGGCCAAGCTGTTCAAGCAGATGTACGGGATGACGCCGAACAAGTATCTGCAGTTCATCCGTCATCGGAAGGCGAAGGACCTGCTTCGGCACACGGATCTCACGGTGGAGGAGATCGGACGGGATGTGGGTTACGAGGATTTGCATTATTTTAGCCGGACGTTTCGCAAGTGGGAAGGGGTATCGCCGAGGGGCTATCGAAACGCGGATCTGTTCTATTAGCGTGAAATCATTACTTCTTCAACCCAGCCGCGAAGAACGGACCGTTAGCCATCATAGTCGTCAGGATCCGAGCCATTTCTTGAGGAGACTCCTGCCTGCCGCTTTCCAACCATTGTTGAATGACTCCTATGATGGCGGTCCCCATGTATGCAGATAAATACATTCCTGGAACCAGTGAATTTTCTTCTTTAATAAACGCGTTAGAATTATTCCCGTACAGGGTTTCCCACATAAACTCTTTCAATTTCGTATGAAACGATAAATCCCCCCTCGGACCTAAGACAGCTTTCATAAATTCACTGTTTATATTTAAATACTCAAATAATGAAACGGTTAAGGAGAAGGGTGTTAACGTCTGCGTGTCTGTTTCAAGTGCAGCTATTACATCCGGGAATTCTTGCTGAGTAATTCTGGACATATCCACCATAATTTCCTCTTCACATTTCGTCAGCAAATCAAATTTGTCTTGATAGTGCGCATAGAATGTACCTCTGTTGATCCTCGCTCTAACCGTAATATCTTTAACCGTAACGGACTCAAAACCTTGCTCATTGATTAAGTCTACTAATGCTTGCCGAATCGACTCTTTGGTCCGAATGACACGTAAATCATGAATATTGCTCCGCAAGAAAACTCCTCCTTTACATTTTACCCAACACATTGATTACAGGTGTTCCGTAACCAACACATTCGCCATTATTAGTGATTGAACAGAATCGGTTTCGGTCCTATACTTTGACTTGTAATAAACAACAGGTTGTTCATTATTATATCTTATTCGTTTCAAAATAAGTAAAATGTTTCACCCCAAATTGGGAATAATGAAAGGAAGGTAGATGGACCATGAACAAATTTTTAGGTAATTCTTCAGCAGTCCTTACAAATTCGGAGGATGTTCAACCAGGCTTGAACAACATCGTCATAGATACAGTGCATTACGGGTATCAGGAAATGATTATGGAGAAAGATGTCCCCGTTGTCATGCGTGACGGCGTGACTCTTTATGTGAATGTAACCCGTCCAAATAAACCTGGAACATTCCCTGTTGTGATGTCAGCGGACACCTATGGGAAAGATAACAAACCGAAAATCACGAACATGGGACCGATTTGGCCCACTTTAGGTCCGATTCCCACATCCAAATTTACACCGGAAGAATCACCGGACCCTGGTTTCTGGGTACCCAATGATTACGTTGTAGTGAAAGTGGCGCTTCGCGGCAGTGCTAAATCGGAAGGCGCGCTCTACCCTTGGTCACGTCTGGAAGCAGAAGACTATGCCGAAGTGATTGAATGGGCGGGTGTACAGGAATGGAGTAACGGTAACGTCGGAACCAATGGTGTTTCTTATCTGGCCGTAACCCAATGGTGGGCTGCTTCTCTCAATCCGCCACATCTGAAAGCCATGATCCCTTGGGAAGGTCTTAACGACATGTATCGCGAAATTGCCTTCCATGGCGGGATTCCGGATACAGGCTTCTTCAGATTCTGGTACGACGGTATTGTCAGAAGATGGCCCGATAACAACAACATTGAAGACTTGAGAGCCAAACAGCAAGAACATCCCTTATTCGATGAATACTGGCAGGGTAGACAAGTGAATCTTACCGATATTCAAGTGCCGATGTTCGTATGCGCAAGCTGGTCAACCCAAGGGTTACACAACAGAGGTACTTTTGAAGGCTTTAAGCAGTCATCATCCGAGCACAAATGGTTGAAGATTCATGGCCGTAAAGAATGGGAAACTTATTATACCCGGGAATCATTGGAGCAGCAAAAACAATTTTTTGACTATTTCTTAAAAGGAATCGAGAACGACTGGATGGATACGCCGCGTGTATCTTATGAAGTGAGAGATACATTCTATCAAGGTCATAATCAGGTGGGCACGGCTTGGCCATTAGCGGACACAATGTATAAGAAGTTATATCTCAATGGCTCAGCGATGACATTAGACGAACAACAACCTGAAGAATCCACGAAAGTTTCTTATGACAGCGAAGCGGTAGCAGCTCATCAAGATGAAGTGAGATTCAGCACAACATTCGATACAGATACCGAATTGACGGGTAACATGAAACTGAAATTATGGGTTTCCGCGGAGGATGCGGATGATATGGATCTGTTCGTTGGGATCAAAAAATTAAATCGCCGCGGTGACGAAGTGTATTTTCCTGATTTTAATCATATTGAAAACGGTCAAGTCGCCACTGGTTGGTTACGCGTATCTCATCGTGAATTGGATATGGATAAATCAACGGAGGCACAACCTTGGTTAAAACATGAGAGAACCCTGAAATTAAAAGATCAGGAAATCGTCCCGGTCGAAATCGAAATCTTGCCTTCAGGTACACATTTCAAAGCGGGAGAACGTATTGAAGTTGTTGTTAAAGGCAGCGAGGTTGTGAAAGGAAGCAGCGCGCCAGGATTGAAAGTGCGTTATGAACATACGGAAACGGTCAACAAAGGAACGCATGTGATTTACACCGGTGGAAAGTACGATTCTCACCTTTTGGTACCAGTAATTCCAAAGAAATAATAACGAAAGGGTGACATGTCATGTTAATTACCTATAGATCCTCTCTTGAAGGAACTCTGAACATAGCAGAATCATTTGAGAAGAATTGTTGGATTAACATGACCGCTCCTTCCACAGAGGAATTAGCACAGGTATCTCAATTCTGTAATATCCCTATGGAATTCTTAAGAGATCCGTTAGATTTAGAAGAAACCGCTCGGATTCAATATGATGAAGAGACGAATTGCACCTTAATCATTATTGATTTTCCTACGATCGATATGAATTACGATCAATTTGATTCCTATATTACCATTCCGATCGGAATCATCTTGGGTACAGATTACATGGTTACGATCTGCAGCCAGTCCACCGGCTTTCTAGAAAGTCTGGTCAGGAGAAATGTGAACACGTCCATGAAGAGTCGATTCGCATTAGAAATCTTATTCTTAATTTCAACTCAGTATATTGAGAAATTAAAACAGCTCAACAAACAACGCCATAAAATTGAGAATAATTTGCGGAATTCCTTAACGAACAAGCAGCTCTATGACCTCATGGAAATTGAGAAAAGTCTGGTGTACTTTCTAACATCATTGAAGGGTAACGGGGATATTATCACCAAATTATTTCGCACGCATTCCGTAAAGTTATACGAAGAGGACAAAGAACTCCTCGAAGATGTAATCATTGAAAATAATCAAGGCATAGAGACCACAGAATTATATACCAGAATTCTGAACAGTATAACGGGGTCCTATTCCTCGCTGATCTCGAATGAATTGAATAACACCATGAAAACTCTTACGAAATTCACAGTCTTCTTAACCCTTCCTACGCTTGTATTTAGTTTTTTCGGTATGAATGTTACCTTACCTATTGCGGATCAGTCCCCCTTATCCTGGATGTTTACTTTGATTATAGCCGTCCTGTTTATCGTCTTAATCGGATTAGCCTTCCGGAGAAGGAGGATTTACTAATTCGTTACGTATACATTAAAAAAAGCAGTCGCTTTTCAATAAAATCGGACTGCTTTTTTTATATTTTATCCCGTCAGCACAGCCCCGCAACCGATACAGAACAGCGAGCCCGGCTCGTTTTCTTTGCCGCAAGAGGCGCACAGCACGGCGACTTTATCCTGCGATGCAGGCACAGCCTCGGTAAATTCCGCATCCGAAGATACCGCTACAGGCTCATACTTCTTTCCGCACTTGGAGCAGAATGTCGCATCCCCCGGAATCACATGGCCGCAGGTACATACTCGCTCATTCTTCACTTGCAGAATCTGCTGTTCCACAACCTGAATCTCCGATTGCAGTTTCACAATTACGCTGCAATACTCGTTTACCGCGGACTCCGAAGACGACAAGTCCCCCGCCTGAAACGCCGCGAACACCGCTTGCCCGATCGCCGTGTGGTTACGCTCAATTTCCCGTTCCTTGGAGGAAATCTGCGACTTCAACTTCGTAACCTCCAGCGTTTGCTGCGCCATTCTGGCGGCGTCGGTTGCGCCTTGCTTCATTTTGTTCAAAAAAGACATAATCCCCTCACCCTTCGCTTCATAGTCGTTCTCTTCTTTATTAACCCGATTTATATGATTATACCCTACTTGGCCGCAAACAAAATAAGGGAGCCTAAGCCCCCCGCTATTCAGACCTATTTATTTAAATCCAATATACTTCTTCCCGCACATGGAACAGTAGTAGGCTTCCTGTGAGATTACGGTGCCGCATACGCACACTTTCTCCCGCTTCAGGTTCATGATTTGTTGCTCCAGCGCCTCGATATCTTTCTGCAAATGGACGATGACTTTACAGTGCTCGGTAATGGTAGTCCTGGACGTGACCGGATACGGCTCTCCCGCTTGGAACGAGAGAAACACCGCCTGCCCGATAAGCATCTGGTACCGCTCCACTTCCCTTTCCTTGGATGCGACCTGTGATTTATATTTGGTGATTTCCACTTTATTCTGGGCGAGCTTGGCTGCGTCGGTAGCGCCTTGTTTCACTTTTTGGATGATATTCATGGGTCATGCGCTCCTTTCTTGGAGGTCCTATACTTCATCTTATGCGGCGCGCGCGGCATTCATCCCATGAACTCGTTGTCCCTATTGCAAAAGAACCCCTAAGAACTCGGTTCTAGCGATCCCTCCGATACCAAGGCAGCCTGTGGATCGGGGCCGAAACCATCTTCCTGCAAGGTCCCGTCTCCACACGGCCGTCCTCTCCCGTCCAACGTCCCTCGGGAAACCGGATTTCCCGCTCCACACCGCCTTTAATCAGCACCGGCGCCACCAGAATGTCCTCCCCCAGCATAAACTGGTCCTTCACCTCATCATAACCCGCATCCGGGAACATGTAGCTCATATGCCGAATGACAGGCTCGCCTGTTACGGCCGCATGTTCTGCCCACTTCATGATTTCCCCGTCCATCCGCTCATGCAACCGGGCCGCTTCAAGCACATAAGATTGATGTTCATCGTCCAAAATACGCCAAGGCGCCGCAGAAAACTGCATCATCGGAAACAGCGCCGAGCATTGAGCATAGCGGACGATTAATTCCTGATCGAGCGAATCCGAATTCTCGAGAAAATTCAGATATTCCCCGCCGCCGATCATATCCGGACAACTGAACGCATACCCCAGCAGCCCTTGGGCCAAACCATCCGATATCAGATGCGCGAGCCCGTTCCTTCCCCACTGGTGATGCTTATCCTTCAGCCGCTGAGCGAGCGGTTGTCCCGCCAGCTTCCAGCATGCGCGGTACTCGTTCAAGGGATAATGCAAACCCACTTTGGCCCAAGCTTCGCATTGATCGTTCCGCGTACCGGGAATCGCGCTCTTATCCGCGGGTTCATAGGAGTCGAGATCGCCCGCATCCAGCTTGAATCCATCCACCCCGTACGTTTGCATAAGCTCATCCAGTTGTCCCCTCAACCACTCCGACGTTTCCTTATTCGTGCAATCCAGCACCGCGCTGTAACCGTTCCACCACTTTCGAATGGCGGTATCCCCATGGGCATCCTTCAAGAGATAACCTTTGCGCTCCAGCTGACGAAAAGTCATCGAATCCGGACTGACTAGCGGGCACACCCATAACATAATTTTAAATCCCATCTCATGCAGCTCGTCACACATCGCTTTAGGATCCGGAAACCGGCCGGAATGAAATTTCCAGGTGCCGTAAGGCTCATGCCAGTTATCGTCAATCATAATGACGCCGGGCGGGTACCCGTGCCGCAGCACGTTGCGCGCATAGTCGAGCACCTTCGCCTGCGTCGGTTCATACAGAAGCTCAATCCACAGATTATATTGCGGAGCCGTGAACAGAATTTCATCAGGAAACGTGCCGGATGGCGGAAAATACGTCTTCGAAGCATATCGAAAACCTTCCCGCAAATCGCCAAGCTCCTCTGTGCATCGCACATCACCGCTGCCCGTTAAGGTTATAACCCCTTGTTCCATCTCATAGGCAAAAGGTTCCTCCGACCATATCACCCGCCCCCGGTTAGAGAGCAGCAGCGGACTACCCTGATTGCCGTCGAGTTGAACGGAAAGATCCGCGTGTACAACACTATCTTTAGAATAAGGCATGTCGATTCCGTCTGCCGCTTTACCGCCCCACCAATATTCGCCTGGCAGGAGTGGAATTACTAGTGTTCTGTTGGACATCTGTGTACCTCCGATTATTAAAAGTTCTATCATCAGGGTACCATCAGGAATGGGTGCCGCCAATCTTAACATATTGCTATGGTATAACAATATTGACAATCATTGATATTACATGTTGTTATTAAATCATTCGCAGATTCAACTCTCATATAACAATCTTGCTGATTCCATGGAGGGCTGCATGTTGGTTAAGGACTATCAATCATTTTCTTTTAGGACAGAAGATAGCCCGTTTATGACGTTAGATTCCATAGGCTGGAGTTCGGTTGACGGGGTAGAGTACAGCTTCGACGGCAGGTTGCGGCCGGATCAGGGTCATGTTATTTTTCAATACACGTTATCGGGGGAAGGCCGAATTGAAATAGGGGAGCAGGTATACCGGTTACCGAAGGGCACCGCGTTCTTTGTGCAAGTTCCCGGCGAGCATCGTTACTATTATGAACAAACGTCTGAACCCTGGGAATTTCTATGGTTGAATGTGAAAGGTGCGGACGCGCAGATGTTCTGGGATCGGATTCAACAACGTTACCAAGGCGAACTTGTCGAACTGCACCCGCAATCGCAGCCGATTCAAGCCTTGTGGGACATGTACCGGAGAATTCAGAATGAGCAAGCGCGGGATAAACATAATCTATCCGTTATGGTTTACAATTGGATCCTCCTGTTTCTGGGAACCCATGCCGAAGATCACCCTTATCATGCACCAGTACAAGACAGTAACTTGAGGATAATTGAACAAGCGCAGCAGTACATGAAAAATCATTTATCGGAATCTGTAAGCTTGGACGACATTGCAGAGCATTGCGGTACGAATAAGTATCAGCTGTGCAGAATATTTCAAAAAACCGTACAGGTCACCCCCCTCGACTATATGACCAAACGTAGAATTGAAGCGGCCGCTTATGCGCTGCGGAATACAAATAAACCCGTTTCTCAGATTTCCGAAGAGAACGGGTTTGGCAGTGTAAGCTATTTCGGGAAGAGGTTCCGGGAACAGGTGGGTCTGTCGCCGACGGGTTACCGGGAACAGTCCATTCCGTATCCAACTTCCCGATTGTATGTAGACTAGGCTGAGCCAAGTCTATTGCTGTTTGTCTTCAGGCTTGGCTTGCTGATCTGCGTTGCTAGGCGCTATAGGCTTGGCTTGAGTCTGCGGCCCATCATACGATACAGGTTTGTCGTGCGTCTCATGCTCGTTGTGCGATACTGGCTTGATATATGTTTCATGCTCGTCAGGAGAAACAGTCTTGATGTTCGTCTCCGGTTTGTCTGGCGATACCGGATTGATACGTGCCTCAGGCTCGTCATGCGATACTTTATCAAGCGAATCATGCTTGTCACGCGCTTCTTCCTTCGACCCGCCGAACCGTTTCTTTAACCGGCCCCATAGGCCGCCGCCCAGGAACTCGTTGGCGTTCTTGAGAATCTTCTGAATCAGCTCCAGCACATCGTCATCGCCCGCCCAATGCTTACGAACTAAGTCCGCATTCGTGTTGTTCACGACGCCGCTAATCGCGAAAGCCGCAAGCGATAAATCATCCGCGAATCCGGCGGGTCCTGTGAGCAGTTCCGGCAGCATGTCCACCGGGGCTACGAAGTAAGCGATGACTCCGGCCAGCTTGGCTTTCTCCGCTGCGGGGACCTCCGGGTCCAGCGCGAGCCTGCACAGCAGATGAAACAGGTCCGGCGCGAACAACACATACTCCGCGACCTTATTGGTCTTTCCCTCGTCCGTGGCGAGCCAGTCCTTGATTTTGATACGGAAATTTTGATAGAAATCATGATTCATGCCCATACGTGGATCCCTCCCGAAAGTCGATATACATAGTATTACACCGCTTCTTGGGCTCCAAACCTTGGATTAAGATGATGGGACGTGTTCTGCCGGCGTTCTGTACCTATTCTGACCGTATCAGGAAATTGTAGTTTCGGTCTTGCTATACAGGGACTTCCAGCGATCCAACTGCTCCAGCAGCGCCACCCGGTACGATACCGGTTCCAGAATTTCCGCCGACGGACCATATTGATACACCCAATTCAGGAATTCCCGATCGTCATTCACCGTCACCTCGAACAGCAACCCGCCGTCTGGCAGATCCGTAATCCGCGGCCGCACGAACAATTCCTCCTCTTTAATGTAACGCGCCACATCCGGGTAGAATTTCACCTTGAACTTGATCTGCTTGTCGCCCCGCTCAATGGACCAGGTGTTCTTCAGATAGGATTTGATGTTAAAATCTTCTCTCTCATACGTCTGCGGCATGATTGTAACCTCCCGAAACCGCGAAATCCGGAACGTCCGTACGGCGCCGGCGGTGTGGCAATAGCCTAGCAAGTAGAATCTTTGGTCCCGCGGAACCAGATAATACGGGTCGATGATTCGCTCCGTCTGGGTGTTACGGCTCTGGGTATGGTAGATGGCTTTGATGGATTTATGCTCAAGGGACGCTTGCAGGATCGTATACAGATAGTTGGGGCTGTCCTCCCTGTAGGCGGGTGTACCCATCTGGATGACTTCGGTAATCTGTTCTAGAATCTCCTTGTGATTGGACCGCTGTTTATTATATGTGGCCATGACTTTCTCATAGGCGGAGTCGAACCCCGGCGGCAAGAGCGTCTGCACCTGGTCCATCACCTTTGGCAACATCGAGAACACCAGCGCCTCCTGCTCCGTCCAATTGAGGGGATAGATGGCGAAGTTGCCCATGAACGTGTACCCTTTGCCGTACCCTTCATTCGTCAGGGGTGTAACGATGGCGAGTAAGTTCAGATCGCGGTAAATGGTTCTTTCGGTGGCCTCGCATTTCTCGGCCAGTTCTTTGGCGGTGATGCCGGGCTTGCTTTGTATCGCGATAATCATGCGGATGAGGCGGATCAATCTCTCTGTCATTTCTTTCGCTCCCAGTTGTTGGTTTGTTACCATAGGAGGTATTCTGTGGAAGCAGGCCGATTCCTTCTTTCTCACTGCATTAAAGTATGGCTTAGGATGGTTTAAAAGTAATATATAATACATAGGCAATCTCATACGCTATTCCAACGAATAGGGTGGGTAAGCCGAAGGCAAGAACACCTTTTATGATTTCGCTAATTTGCCTATATTTAAACCCCTTGTAGAGCCGGTTCATCACCTTCCACATTGCGTGTACCATTACAGAGGATATTAAAATTCCTCCTGTTATTAATTCCATTCCGTGTACCTCCATATCATCTGTCTGTTATATTTGACGCAATCTGGACTATAAGGTTACAACTTTATAATCAAAAATTCAGCCCCCCATCTTCCTTCCTGTTCCAAAACATTCTATGATAAATATCTTCGTTGAGCTAAACTATTCCTATCAACTACATATAATCAGGAAGCGAGGGAACCAATGATTGAAATAACTGTCGAATTAGTACGCCGATTAATGGATAGTCAATTCCCACAGTGGAGTCATTTATCTATAAGGCCCGTAGAAAGAAGCGGACATGATAACCGCACCTTTCGTCTCGGTGATGAATTGTCCATTCGTCTGCCCAGTCATGAAAGCTACGCTTCGGCTGTTGAGAAAGAGTCGCTGTGGCTTCCTGTATTCCAGCCTCTTCTTTCCTTGCCCGTTCCTGCTCCCGTTGCCAAAGGCGAGCCGACGGACGAATATCCCCTCCCATGGTCGGTCAACCGATGGATCGAAGGCGATACCGTCTCGCGCTCTAATATACGCGATCTTAACGAATTTTCCGAAGACCTCGCGGAATTTCTGAAAGAGCTGGAAGCGATCGATCCGAGCCGTGGTATACCTGCAGGCATCCAAAACTTCCATCGAGGAGGAAACCTTGCCGTTTACGACCATGATACAAGGTCCGTCATCGAGACTCTTTCCGGTGAATATGATCCAATGCTTCTTACAGAAATATGGGAACTATCACTTAAAACAAGATATCAATCAGTTCCGCTCTGGGTGCACGGCGATATCGCAGTAGGCAATCTGCTTGTGAAGGACGGACGACTGTGTGGCGTTATTGATTTCGGAACCATGGGTGTTGGAGATCCTTCATGCGATCTTGTAATGGCATGGAACTTCTTTGACGACGTCAGCCGCGAGAGATTCATTAGTCGCATGAACATAGATGAAGACACCGTCCATCGCGCTCGCGGCTGGGCCTTGTGGAAAGCACTCATAACCTACGCTTGGAATGACAAAGGCTCAGAACTTTCAGATTGGGGTAAGCATGTGATTCATGTGATTATCCGAGACTACAAACGACTTTAAATTCTCTTATATCATAAAACAGGAGGTTCTAAATCCCATGATTGAACATATTGTTATATTTAAGTTTAACGAAAAGGTAACGTCGGAGCAGGAACAAGCCTTACTGGATCAATTGCTGGCTTTCAAAGGTCAGATTCCGGGCATCGCCGAGCTGTCCGCGGGCATCAATGTGACGGAAGAAACCGAAGTTGCCCATGGCTTCTCCCTAGGCTTGCGGGTAACCTTCGAGACGCAGGAAGACTTACGCAATTATGGTCCGCATCCGTTGCATCAAGCTTTTGTCGCTTCGCTCAGCGGGTTGCTCGAGCAAGTGATTGTGGTGGATTACCCGATTCTATAGGTTGGTGAGGGGGCATGTGATGGTTATCTTCATTCTGGATTTATTCAATCTTGGGGAAGCAGCCGTCCGTGGCACCTCGCACCATGTGAAAGCATGCATACCGGATGCGGTGGTCATCGTTGCCGAGTCCGGCCAAGCTTCCCTTGTCCTGAATGAAACTTTGCGAAGCCCTGAGTCGATGGGAGAGGCCGGCATCGGTGAATATTTCATAACTGTTGTGGCCGGAGAGTTATTTTCTCCGGCCCTTCTTTCGTTGGCGGAGGGCCGATTGGAATCCGGTTGCGCAGGGGTGGCAGCCCCGGAACAGGCACCCGGTGCAGGGAACAGCAAACCCGTCCCCCGCGGTCCCTTCCTCTGGCGCAGGGAAGCTTGCTTTACGGGGGAGGGGGAGCGGCTTTATTTTGCAAGTAGGGAGAAGCTGCCGTTCGAATGTTATGTCTTGCTTGAGATGCAGCTCCGGCTGGGCAAGGAATGGACCTGGACGGAGTGCGCCCTCGACATGTGGACCCGTCACCCCGTTCCCCCGAAATGGCATAAATCCATGGCTCAATGGACGTATATGGAACCGCTGTTATCCGCACGTTCAACATATGGCATTACTCCTGTTGGTGCTCTGCCCTATTTCAGCATTGTTCTGTGCTTTCATAATGACATCTCGTACTTGTCTTGGAGCATCCAAAGTGTGATGAGGCAATCCTTCCCGAACTGGGAATTGATTCTGATGGATGACGGTTCCACGGAATCGAGCGACGGTATGATGAGAGACTACGGTAGGGATGTCAGGGTTCGGATGCTGCGCAGTGATCGTAATGAAGGGAAAGCCGCAAGTCTCAACAAGGCCTTGATCCAAGCTCAAGGAAGCTATCTTCTCGAGTTGGATGCGGATGACTGGCTTGATCCTGCTTGTTTGTCTGTGCTGCACCGGACTATAACCTCTCAGCCGGACTTAGGTATGGTGTACGCGGACCATATCCTCTGGAAAGAACGTCCGGACGGGCAACCTGTATTTCATCAATATGTACCCGCCATGGCAAGTTTCTCCGCGCTTAAGCTGCTTCGCGATGCTATTCCTCTGGCTCCGCGTTGCTATCGCATCGAAGCCTTACGCTCGCTTGGCGGTTGGTGGGAGCACGGTCCCGGAGGAGGACGGTTGTATGAAGACTTTCAAATGATGGCCAGACTGGCCGGTCACTACACGGTCGAGCGCATCCCGGAGCCGTTGTACCATAGGCGCTTGCGGGAAGACAGTGTCAGCGCCAGCCATACCAGCCACTATGCGGAGTGGAGAGATTGGTTCAGCCTGTTTGTGAAACCGTTAGAAGTCTAGATCGGCGGAAGGCGCACAAATTCAACCCGGCTGACCGATACAGACACAGGCGTCACTTGTTCATACGCGGTTGGTGTTTGTTGTACGGTAATGATGGCCGGTTCTACCTGCAGGATAACGCCTCTGGTCAGTTGGGAAGCTTGATAAATCTCAGCTCTCCGTCCTGTAAAGGCGCGCAAAGCTTCTGTGAATGATGGCATGAGGAACCTCCTTTCTTCTGGGAACATATCGTCTGTCGCTATTCAATCGTGTTGATCTGACCAAATGGGATGAATACAATCGCTCCCGTCGGTTCATTCATGCGCGCATAGTCGCTTCCTACTTCAGCCAGGGTCCCGACAATCGGACCGGCATCGGTCTCCAGAGCAACGGTTGTACCGAGCCGCGGTGTCAAGATCGAGATGATGCCTTGGAACGGAATGGGACTCACGATGCCGCCGCCCCGGGCTAAATCTGTAAGCCGCGATTGCTGCAAAATCGTGATTTCCCGAGCCAAATTCTGCGATACCGTTGTAAGGTTGGCTATAGCGGCCGCTGTCTCCAGTCTGCGTTGATTGTAATCTGTCATGAAATAGGCCAGCTGTCTGGAAACCCTGCGAATTCTGTTCAACAGTTGAATCGGCGTGATGCGAAACCTGGACAGCTTCCGTTTCTTTTTGGGTTTTCTTTGGCAACCGTGAATGACGACCTGTTTACCGCGTGTGCCCTTCTTTAACTTCAACGTTCTCATTTCGCACCCCACCCTTTCTTGCTAGTTGGTTTACTGATAGTTGGTTAATCATGACGAACAATGCGTATCGGGCCCGGTTAATCCAAGAATTTCGGAACGCCATCCTTTGCCTTTGACGCACCTTAACTTCATGATTATCCGCTAATGCTCTGGCCACCGTGTCCGGCGCGTTGGTTACATTCGTAATATAGGCTAAATTTCCAAACTTCCGCAGCTCCGGCATATCCGAGGCGATCACGGGCTTTCCAGCGGAACTATACTCATAAAACTTCACCGGATCACAGCCTTCGATCATCGGAGTCAAACGAAAAGGAATCAAGGCGGCATCGAACCAGCTTAAGTAGCCGGGTAACTCCTCGTATGATTTCATCTCCAGTTTGGTCACCCGAGGGTGCTTCACTTCCAGGTCATAGAGCCGGTTCGCTCCGATTAACACAACAGGATAACGTTCCGCTACGGCGTAAACCATCTCCAGATCCATCCAGCTGGTCACCGCTCCGTAATATCCGATTAAAGGCTCATCCTTGGTTTGAGGTAAGTCAGAAGGTCGTGACAGTCGCTGGGCCGCGCTTTTGAAATGCTCATAATCAGCCGCATTCGGTAACAACACCGTTCGAATTCCGCGGGAAGCATGCTCGTTATAGATTGCCTGCGCCGAGGCAAAGGTAATCGCCGTTTTCCGTTCCATAACGGGTACGAGTTGATGCCAAGCCGAAAATTCATCCGCCGCCAGATCACAAGAATCAAACACCGCCAGATCATGATCATTGGAGTCGATAAACCACCCTTGATTTACCGCGCACCAGAACACCACCTTACCTCGAATGTAAGGTTTATAGTCTACACTGCGATGAATGACCCTGAAGTCAGGAAGCTCCGGATAAGGCTGGATGACCGGTTCATGCTGGGGAAACAGATCCGCCGGATTAATGAACACGACGTTGGCACCGGCTTGGGCAAAAGCTTTCATCATCTGATGCGGCCTTTGATGCATAAACTGATAGTCAATGGCTGGCGGGTAGATGATGGTGATCTCCGTCTTCATGGCTTCTCACCTATCCGTATATTTTTCTGTAACCGAGACTTTATCACAGTATGTATAGGCCTTAGCGGTTGATTGTGTATCTACCTAGTTTGTCATCCGATTTCCTGTACCGACATAAGCTGATAACGGATGAAAGGAGGGATGAAAGTTGAGGATTCTCTTTCTGAATTGGGCTCCCATCATCACATTCGGGCTTGCTGCAGGGTTTCAACAACTCGGACACGAGGTTGAGATTCTACGCCCGGAAGAAGATTCCACGGAAGGTATGCTGCATCGTATTGCGGCGTGCAAGCCTGATGTGCTCCTGACTGAAGGCGGCGTGGGCCGGGAAGATGTCATCTTTCCCGTTCTGGAACAGAGCGGCATTTCCCACGTGTACTGGGGCATCGAAGACCCTGTCGCCTATAATCTGTCATTGGCGTACGGGAAGCGGTCTGTGTTAACCTTGACGACCCATCGCGAGTGGCTGCAGGAGATTTATGAGCCTGCCGGTGTGGAGGCGATTTGTATCCCTTTTGCCTGTAATCCGGCGTTTCATAGAAAGGGTTTGTTGCGCCCTGAATTTCACCATGAGCTTGTGTTCGTAGGCAATAATTACGAGAATCATCCCCATCGGATTGAAGGTCATCGAATCTTGTTTGATGCTTGTCTACAGGCTGATTTACCGCTCGTGTTCTACGGCGATGACAACTGGGTGAACGGAAAACTGGGGTACCAGGTGCCGCCGAACGCTTACAAAGGATATTTCGGTTATCTGGATTGGCCCGATTTATGCGCTTCATCCGCTTTCATTCTGGGCGTGCACAGCATTGGCAACTCGTCTACGATGCAGTCGATGCGTACGTTCGAAGTGTTGGGCTGCGGCGGATTTTTCCTTACACAACATACCCCTGCTATTGAGCACATGTTCGAGAATCATAAACATCTGGTGTGGACTCAGAGTCCCGAGGAAACGGTCGAGTTGGTTCGCTATTACCAGGCCAGACCAGACGCCATGAAACGGATTCGTACGGAGGGGCAAAATCACGCTTATGCCAACCATACGTACAGGCATCGGGCGGAGGATATTGTGGCGCGGTTGGGAGCATTAACGGGGTTGAGGTAATGTAAGGCGTGGCGGGGCAATAGCATGGTTAACGCAGCTTTGCGACGTTGAATGCTTGGAGGGCGGCAGGTGAAAGTGGCTTAGATTTGTGGAAGCGGAGGTATAAAGCACGGGAAGGTGGGAGTGTAGCGCATGGGAACTGAGGATAGCCGATTTTTTAAGGTTTCGGATCCGCATTCGGATGAAGTGCTGTTTCGGATTCCCCACTATTGGTGGAGCCGACTCTATGAATATGAATGGGCCAAAAACTTTGTCAGGCCTGGGGATGTCGTGCTGGATGCCGCTTGCGGGATCGATCATCCGTTTAAGTTTTACCTTACCACGGTCACGGATCAGGTGTATGCCTGTGATATCGATCCTCGGATTGTGATGCCGGAACAGGTTATTGAGAGCATGAGGGGGAGCTTCTTCGGGGCTGAAGCGGCGGAGGTTGTTCGGAATCAGTATGTGGATCGGGTACAATTCGCCCATGCGGATTTGACGCGGCTGCCGTATGCGGATGCTTCCTTTGACCGGGTTTTCTGTATCTCGGTGCTGGAAGAAATGCCTGCTCAAGCCTGCCTTTCCGCGCTTAAGGAATTTCGGAGAGTGCTGCGGCCGGACGGACTTGTCGTGCTGACATTCGATTACCCCAATATCGACCTGGCCTTGTTGCGCGAGCAGTTGGAGGAAGCCGATCTGGCTGTCGCCGGCCCGGTTGACTGGGAGCTGCCGGAGGATGCGCTGTACACCGAGATGTGGGGCGGGTTGTATTGCTTCCGTGCTTTGTTGAAACGAAAATAGCTTAAATCGCTGTGCTAATATTTAATTCTTCGCAAGTCTTTCAAGCACTTCACGGTGACGTTTCATAACCTCCATTGCCGCTTGGCTTACGGCTTCCTTGGAAGGGATAATACTCCCTGTTTGTTGTGACTCTTCTAGTTCTTCACGTTTGATGACCCTGTTTTTATCATCCTTCATACAGTCCACCTCCTCTATTAGTAATTTACCATATTTTATAGTATTATTGTTCAATAATTTCTAGCAGCATAGCTTTCCGCTCAGCAAAAAAACTCTGTGGTAATTCTCCACAGAGTTTGCTTATTTTGAAAAGTCGCCTAAGACCAATACCGCCGCGAGATGCAATGCTCCTTTTCCAGCCTGAAGCCCTTCAGGTCCACCAGCTCGATACTGGAAGTGGATTCCGGCGCATGAATCATCCGCCCGTCACCTGCATAAATGCCTACGTGATGCACCCTGCCCTTCCCCTCTTCATGAGCAAAAAAGAGCAAATCCCCCGCTTCCAAATCCGCCTTCTCCACCAGTAAACCATGTCTGGCTTGATCGGATGCGTCCCGCGGGATGTTAATGCCGAAAGAATGATGCATGTTATACGCAAATCCGGAGCAGTCGTACCCGAACGCGGACATGCCGCCCCAGAGGTAATGGAGCCCGAGAAAGCGGCGGGCTTGCTCAACAATGGTCTGACCGGCAGTGGCGTTCGGCTTGGAATTACCCGACATGTCCTCCATTGAAAATGGAGATGTTCTGCCAGTGTGGAAATTCGGTGATGACCCAGGCACCGGCTCCGCCGAACCCGTAAGGATCCGAACATCGTCCGCCTTAAAGAAGCCGGTTCCTTCCGTTGTCTGCACCTTCACCCAGTCGCCTGCGGCTTCAAGCACCGGGAGCTTCGTCAGGTAGCTCAGCTCCAGCCGCGGCTGCGGCTGCGCCTCCGCGGGCAAACCCCCGCCACCGACCGCCTCCGCGGCACCGTAAAGCCACGCCGTGCCGGCGACCACCTCCGCCCAGGCTGCGCCCGGCGGAGCAACCATCGCCGCAGCCAGCTGCGCGCGCGGCACCCAGCCGGGGTACCCGGCTTCGTGCTGTCGCGTGCTTTGCTGCGGCAAGAGCACCTTAACCCATTGCTCGCGTTCCTCCGCAATGCGTACGGTCACCCCATAAAGCGCCTGCGTCTGCACCCGGTTCGACGCGCACAGATCCAGTCTGTCCGCTATCGTCATCGCGGACAGCCACTCCCGGATGCCGGCCGGCCGCGCCAGGGCCGGAGCATCCAGCGCCCGCGGGGACTCCGGTGTCGTCCACACCGTGGCTACGGACACCGCTACCGTCATTTGCCGCATTTCATGTTCGTCAGCGTTCATCATCACGCCCTCCTCGCCTAGAGGCTATATCTTTCATCTCCTGCTGTTCTGCGCTCACCCTCTACGCCTGGCTTTAACCTTAATCCTCGCCTTCCACTTTCCTGCGCCATTTCCCTCTTCTTTACGTTTCGACAAAATATTGCCCGGGCAATATCTCGCTCATTCCTCGCTTCACTCAACCTTTACGAGCTACATCCCCGCCCCGACCGAAGAATGCCGGAGCACATCCCGAATGCCCAGCCCCGCTTCCTGCGGAAACGTCATCCGCCGGCCGTCATACTGCACGCCGCCGACCACAATGTCGTTCATCAACATCAGCGGCGCGTCGAAGTCGAAACGGGTGATGTTTTTTTTGCTTGCCGCCAAGTGGGCTGCCGCCGTGACCGCCACCCTTGACTCAATCATGCTCCCCACCATACATTCCACGCCGCATTCCTCCGCGAGATGGTTAATCATCTGCGCCTTATAGATCCCGCCCGACTTCATCAGCTTAATGTTGATCAGATCCGCGGCCCGACGCTTCAGCACTTCAAACGCCTGCCCCGGCGAAAACACGCTCTCATCCGCCATAATCGGCGTTTCCACCGCATCCGTGACCGCCTTCAAACCCTCGATATCATGCGCCTTTACCGGTTGCTCCACCAGCTCAATGTCCAGACCCAGATCCTCCATCCGGCGTATGGCGCGCACCGCGTCCTTCACCTGCCAGCCTTGATTCGCATCCACGCGGATCTTCACAGCGGGCCCTACGCACCGGCGAATTTCCTCCATCCGAGCAATGTCCTCGGCCATACTGTCCTTGCCCACCTTGATCTTCAACACATTAAAGCCGTCCTGCACATACCTGACCGCATCCTCACCCATTTCCTTCGGCGAGTTCACGCTGACCGTGAAATTTGTTTCAAGCTCATCCTTGTATCCGCCCAAAAACTGATAGAGCGGCAATCCGCAGCACTGCGCAATCAGATCGTACACCGCCATGTCCACGGCGGCTTTGGCGCTTGAACTGCCGATCATGGATTGGTGTACCGCTTGCAGAATCCGCTCATAGCCGCGTACATCCTGCCCGATCAATAGCGGTTTGAACGTATTCTCAATTGCCGCATGGATCCCTTCCAGACTATCGCCCGTAATCACAATCGTGGAAGGAGCCTCGCCCCATCCCGCGCGTCCATCCTCGGTTGCCAGCCTGACGATGATCGATTCGGCATGATATACCGTGCGAAGCGCGGTTTTGAACGGCTTGATTAGCGGCGTGGATTGCCTCATGATTTCTATATTTTCAATAATCATCGTATGTAGTCCTCCTTAGGCGTAAGTCCCGGGCTCATGACATTCCAGCCGCTTCTCGTACGTGTTCATGGTTGCTTCGATGCCGAGCGGTAACGCGATATTCGGTGAACAGTGTCCGATGCGGAATCCCGCCATGACCGGCTTGCCTGCAGCAACGATGTGATCCTGTATGACCTCATCCAGTGATAATGACACTTTCCGCTTCCTCGGCGCACAGTTGTTGAAATCGCCGATCACCATCCCGGCCGCGTCCGCAAACTTCCCGGCTAACCGCAATTGGTTCAGCATCCGGTCGATCCGATACGGTTCCTCATCAATATCTTCTATGAACAGCAACGCTCCGGTGGTGTCGATTTCATATGGCGTGCCCAGCGTGCTCACGATTAACGATAAATTCCCGCCAATCAACGGGCCCGAAGCGACACCTTCCACCAGTACATCCAAAGGCGCGATTTCTTCCGTATAACACAATACCCCCGGCTGAACCAGGAGTTGCAAATTCTGAACGGTGAGTGGATTCACATCCATTTTGCACAAATCAATCATCATCGGTCCATGAAACGTCACTAAACCCGACAATTTGCCAATCGCCGCATGCAGGAACGTAATATCGCTATATCCCCAGAACACTTTCGGATTCGCCCGTATCATCTCATAATCGAGTCGATCGGCGATTCGGGGCGTACCATACCCGCCCCGCGCGCACAAGATCGCATGAATCCCCGGATCAGCGAACATCGCGTTCAACTCCTCCGCCCGCTCCGCGTCCGTTCCCGACAAGTACCCGTGCTGCTTCAACACCGTATTTCCTACTTGCACCCGTAATCCCAGCTGTTCCAAATAAGCCGCAGCCGACTTCATCTGCTCCCAGTCCCCGGGACTTGCAGGCGCTGTGATTCCCACGGTATTTCCCGGGACTAATGCCCGCGGTTTGATCCGATGTACGCTCATAGATGTCCTCATTTCTGCCCAATTCTCTAGAAAAAAAGGGGAAGCCACCCTAAAGGCGCACACCCCTTATTTCCTAATTGATTATGATTTCAAATCGGTCCACTTAAAGTCGATAAATCCGAACGGATGACGGACCACACCTTCAAGTTTCTCCGTTTGCATGTACACGGTGTTGTAGAAATATAACGGGAGCACAGGGGCCTCATCCATCAAAATCTTCTCCGCATCATGCAGCATCTGGAACCGTTTCGGTTCATCTGGTTCATTATATGCGTCTTTAATCAATTTATCATACGCCGCGTTGACCCAGCCTGTCCGGCTGAACGGGTTGGTGGACTGGAAACCGTCCAGGAAGTTGATCGGATCGGCAAAGTCCGGCAGGAACGAAGAGCGGGAGAGTTGCAGCTGCAGTTTCTTTTGCTCATCGGATAATACCTTGCTTTCCTTGTTCGCCAGCTTCACATCGACGCCCAGATTGTCTTTGAACATCGCTTGCAGCGCCTGAGCCACCCGTTGGGAAACGTCGTTCGTGTTGTAAGTCAGGGTCACTTCCGGCAGTGTCGTGTAACCCGCTTCTTTCATACCTTTGTCCAAAAGAGTCTTCGCTTCCGCCGCGTCAAACTTGATCAAATCCCCGCCGACTTCGCGGAAATCCTTGCCGGACGGCTCGATCAGCCCCGGGGAAACGAAGGCCACCGCTGGCTTCTGCTTCTGCTTCAGTACCAGATCCACCAGCTGCTGCCTGTCCACCGCGGCCACAAACGCTTTACGGATGTTCGCATTTTTGAACGGCTCTTTCGTTACGTTGAAACGGTAGAAGGCGACGCCCGCGCTTTCTTCCACGGTCACCTTCTTCTCTGCGAACAATTGGTCGCTGAGGTCGGCCGGAATGGAGCCTGTCGTATGCAGCTCGCCCGTTGAGTACAGTTGGTAGGCAGTGTTGGCGTCATTGACCATTTTGAACGTAAGTCCGTCCAGCTTCACATTCGCTGCATCCCAGTATTGGTCGTTCTTTACCATCTTCAGTTCGCTGTCGTGGGCCCATTCCTTGATGGTGAACGGTCCGTTGCTCACGATCGTTGCGGCTTCACCGGCCCAAGCGGCATTGCCTTCCACTGTTGCTTTGTGCACCGGGAAGAACGCCGGGCTGGCTACCATGTTAATCAACCAGGAAGCAGGCTGAGCCAGGGTAACTTCAAGGGTTTTCTCGTTGACCGCTTTAATCATGACGCCGTCCGCTGCGCCCTTACCGGAATTGAACGCTTCAGCGCCTTGAATCGGATATGCCAGGAAAGCCGCATCCGAAGCCGTTGCCGGATCCAACAGCCGCTTCCATGCGAATTCGAAATCCGCCGCGGTCACAGGGTCGCCGTTGCTCCATTTGATACCGTCGCGCAGGTTAAATGTGTATTTCAGGCCATCCGCCGCAATCGTCCAGTCCTTCGCCATCGCGGCTTCCGGCTTCTGGTCTTTGCCCAGGCGGGTCAGGCCTTCAAAGGCATTGTTCACGACGTCGTAGGATACTTGATCGAAACCGATCGGAGGATCCAGGGAAGTCGGTTCGCGCGTGTTGTTATACATGACAATTTTGGCTTCCGCCTCCGCTGTTTTCTCTTCTTTCGCCTGCTCTTTGTTATTTCCCGCCGGCGTGTTGCCGTTGTCGGTTGTGTTGTTATTGCTGTTGCAGCCTGCCAACACAGCTCCGAGTACGAACGTTAAGACGATCACCCATACCGATAGTTTTTTCATTCGTTTTGTTCTCTCCTCTTAATGATTTATTTGTATTTCTATCGCACAGCCGCAACATAAGCCTTCTTCGCGGGTGGCTGGGATATTCGCTTGGCTCTCGGATCTTGCAACCAACAGGCAACCGTGTGATGCCCGCTCAATCCGGTGTTATCGGGTTGGTATACGCCGCAAACTTCCATGGCATGACTGCATCGCGCGGCGAAAGCGCAGCCTTGCGGCGGAGCGAACAAGTCCGGCGGGGTGCCGCCGATCGGCTTGAGCGGTTGGGACCGATCCATATCCAGCCGCGGAATGGAATCCAGCAGGCCTTGGGTGTACGGATGCTGCGGGTTGTAGAACAGCTCGTGCACCGTGCCGCTCTCGACAACTTTGCCGGCGTACATCACATTCACGCGATCCGCGATGTTGGCTACAACGCCGAGGTCATGCGTGATAATGAGGATGGCTACGCCTGTTTTCTTCTGCAGGAACTTGAACAAATCAATAATCTGCGCCTGAATCGTTACATCCAGCGCCGTAGTCGGCTCATCGGCGATGAGAATGGACGGGTTGCATACCGAGGCGATCGCGATCATCATGCGTTGCCTCATCCCGCCGCTGAACTCGTGCAGGTATTGCTTGAGGCGCATCTCCGGGTTGGAGATGCCCACAAGACCCAACATCTCGATCGCCTGTTTGCGCGCGGCCGAACGGGAAAGCTTCTGATGGCGGATGATGCCTTCCATTATCTGTTCCCCGATGGATAGGGTGGGGTTGAGCGCCGTCATCGCGTCTTGAAAGATCATGGAGATTTCGGAGCCGCGAAGCTCCCTCATCTGCTTCTCGCTCAGCTGGGTCAGCTCCCGGCCTTTGTAGCGAATGCTGCCCTGGTCGATGCTGGAGCTGTGCGGCGGCAGAAGGCGCATCACGCTGCGCGCGGTGACGCTCTTGCCGCAGCCGGATTCGCCTACGATGGCGAAGGTTTCGCCCTTGCGCAAAGTGAAGCTGACACCGCGAACCGCTTGCACGCGGCCGCCGTGCGTGGTGAAGGAGACGTGCAGGTTCTCGACTTCAAGCAGCAGGTCGGATGCTGTTGTTCCCTTGATGTCGTTCAAGTTTTCCAAACCCCTCGATTTCTTCGGGTCCTTCAGGTCCTTCAGGTCCTTCAGGTCCTTCGGATTCGTTATGTCGTTCAAGTTTTCCATGCGCTTACCTCCTCAGCTTCGGATTGAAGGCGTCTTGCAAGCCGTCACCCAGCAGATTGAACGCCAGCATCGTGATGGAGATGAAGAACGCCGGGAAGAACAGCCGCCACCATTGTCCGGACAGGATCGTTGTCAACCCGTCGTTCGCCATCACGCCCCAGCTCGCCATCGGCGGTTGGATGCCGAGACCGAGGAAGCTCAGGAACGCTTCCGCGAAGATCGCCGACGGCACGGAGAACGTGACCTGGACGATGATGACGCCCATGGCGTTAGGCAGCAGATGCTTGCGGATAATCTGGCTCGGGGAAGATCCGAGCGCTCTGGCCGCGAGCACGTATTCCGAGCTCTTCAGGCTTAGCACCTGGCCCCGCACGATCCGGGCCATTCCAATCCAGCCCGTAGCGCTTAGCGCGATAATAATGGTGAGCAGCCCCGGGCCCATAATGACCATCAGCAGAATAACAATCAGCAGGTAGGGAATGCCGTACAGCAGATCCACGAACCGCATCATGATGTTATCAATACGACCTCCGGCATAACCGGAAATGCCTCCGTACACAATGCCGATCAGGAAGTCGATCAGCGCCGCCATCAAGCCGATGAACAGCGAAATTCGCGCGCCGTAGAGAATCCGGGCATACACATCGCGCCCTAACTCATCCGTGCCGAACCAATGCGCGGCGGATGGCTTCTGATTTCCTTCCAGCAGCACCTGTTTGGAATAGCTTTGGTCCGTCAGATACGGTCCCGCCACAGCAAGCACCGCAATCAGCACAATCAAAATCAATCCGAGCATCGCCAGCTTGTTCTTGAGCAGCCGTGTCCAGGCTTCCTGCCAGAAGGTCATTCGCGGACGAACGATGGCTTCCCCCATCCCGGCTCGCGGTTGCATCGGTACGAATAATGAATCCGGAACGTTCATGGTCAGGCCTCCCTTCGGTGAAGCTTAATGCGGGGATCAATGAATCCGTAGGCGACATCCACCAGAAACATCATGAACACCAACAGCGCGCTATAGAACACCGTTGTGCCCATAATTAATGAATAATCACGGTTGTTGATACCGTCCACGAAATACTTGCCCATCCCCGGAATCGCAAAAATCTTCTCAATCACGAAACTCCCGGTCAACACGTTAGCCACCAAAGCCCCAAGCAATGTGACCACGGGCAAAATCGCGTTACGCAACGCATGCTTGACGATAATGCTGAACGGCGACAGCCCTTTGGCCCGCGCCGTTTCAATGTAATCTTCCGTCAGCACTTCCAGCATGTTCGCGCGGGTCAAGCGCGCGATGATGGCAAGCGGACCGGTCGAGAGCGCTAAGGCCGGAAGAATGACATGCTTCCAGCTCCCCCACATCGCGACCGGCAACAGCTTCCATTCCACCGCGACGTACTTGATGAGGAGCGTCGCTACAACAAAGTTAGGCACCGTGATGCCGATCACGGCAAAGATCATCGCCATGTAATCGATGATGCCGTTGCGGCGTAACGCCGCCAGGGTTCCCAGCAGCACGCCGGAAACGACGGCGAATCCGATGGACACCATCCCCAGCTTGAACGATACCGGAAAACCCCGTTCAATCATGGAATTCACCGTATTGGGGAAATGGCCGATGGACGGACCCAAATCCAACTGCAGCAAGGACTTCAGATATAACACATATTGTACCGAAACCGGTTTGTCCAAATTGTAAAATTCCATCATGTTCTGCACCGCGGTCGGATTCGAATTCCGCCCGTCTTTCTCAAACGGAGACCCGGGTACCGTATGCATCAGAAAGAACGTTACGGTAATGATCAGCCATAAGGTGACAATCATGGAGATAAATCTGCGAAGTATGTATTGTGCCATGCTATGCCCTCACCTCACCCGTTTAGTTAACAGAAATTCGTACGCATCGCCAGCTCCGTCATGACCAGCATCGCTTGGTAAGCCTCAAGGATATCCTTGGCCTGAAAAGAGACGACGGGACGGTTCCCCTCCAGGGTGGTGCCCGGCATCAGATGAGCCCATTCGGCCTGGCCGTAGTTGGCGAATTCGATTGTCAGCAGCGGACGGTCCGGCGGTACGAGCGGCTTTACGCGTTCGCGGCTCGCCAGCGCTTCCTTCGTCTTCGCCTGCAGGAGTTCGCCGCTCTTGGCCGGTGTCAGACTCAGCGCCGAGGTGCGGGAGATGCGCTTCTTGACCACAGCCGTCGTGACGCCGGGGATCAGCGCTTCCGCTTCCAAGGCGGTTTCGTCATCGCCCGCCACCAGCAGCACCGGTACGCCGTAATGTCCTGCCACGTAAGCGTTAAAGCCCAGCTCGCCCACGGCGACATCGTTGATGTACATGTTCCGGACGCCGAAAATCATGGTGTGGCTCAGCACGCCCTTCGTGGCCGCCATCGTGTGGTAACCGAGGAAAGCCGCTCCCCCAAAGGAGGCGTCCAACCCCTGTACCATCGAATACGGCTTCACATCCCCGGTAATCAATTGTGTCTCCGGATGAAGTTTTTCAATAATCAGATTATTCATTTTGGAATGACTGTCATTCACGATGACTTCCGAGCATCCCTCCTGAAAAGCGCTGCCGATCACGTGGTTCGCTTCATCGGTCATGATGTGCCGGCCGCGTTCATAATTATGCTGCCTGGAATCTACAAAAGTGGAATCTACTAAACCGGTTACCCCTTCCATATCAATCGAGATATAGAGTTTCAATGTGTTGGCCTCCATTCAAATCCAAATATGAAAAAAACCCAGCAAACAGCATCAGGAAGACTCTTCCTGCATGTCCGTTTGCTGGGTTTTATTTACGGGTATGTAGTCCATACGTATAAATAAAGCAGCTTACACTGTACCGGAAGAGGGGAGTACCTGTTCTTTCCGACCGTTAAGTGTGTGGTTATACTTCTTCTGAGCATCCTTATACGCCACAATCAAAGCCTTCTGTGAAGAACCGTGATACCGTCTGCGTATTTCTTCCGCTATGGGTTCGTAATGGAGTATATTGTGTCCGATAAAGATGGAGCGCACGAACTCGGATGTCAAAGGAATGGTCGATGAACATCCCGCGTCAACTATCTTATGACTTGCCGTGTCAACAACGAGCCCGATGAAGAACGCGCTGTACCTCTGTGTAATCGGATTGTTCACGGATGCCTGGGCATCCCCGATGACATAAACCGTATCCTTGTCGTATAGCATTCCTACCAAACTCCTTATTCAGCATTCAGACACGATTCCGAACGGGATATATGAAGGATGTGCTTCCTACGACCGTCGGACGCCAGAACACTCTATGTGTAACATAGTCTAACATAGCATTAACATGTTGTAAATCATTTTAAGAACGTATTGTAAAGCAACCCCGCAAGCTCCGATTCCGCCTTGAAAAATACGGATGCATCCTTCTTCTGATGAAGACCGTTCATAATAAGAAGAATGCCCCATTGCTCTTCCGGGTGGAAATACATATTGCTTAAGAGACCATAGGCGTCGCCGGAATGTCCGATGAGCCGCTTGCCGGGAATCAGATCTTCTGTGATCATAAACTGAAGACCAATAGTACGAAAGAACCCTTCATGCCGGTTACCTGACCAATGAGTGTTATGCATAAGCTTGGCTGTCTCCTGTTGGAGAATACGCGTCCCCTCTAAGGCTCCCCCCTCGGCGTGCGTGCGCATGAAACGGCTTAAGTCCTTTACCGTGGTGCGCAGCCCGCCTTGCGGACTGAAAATCGCGCCGTTCGTTCCCGGTACGTAATCGCTGAAATCCGTCGCATTCGGTTTGTGTCCGCCGAAATCATCGGTTCCAACCGTAAAACGGCGCTCATCCTCGACATATTCGTAGAGCACCGCGACAGCGTCCATATCAGGGATATCCTGAATGTTAAAGCTGGAATCTGCCATGCCTAGCGGGTCAAAAATATGATTGCGGCAATAGAGATCAAATCTCTCATTCGACAGTTTCTCTATGATGGTAGCGAGCAGAATAGCGCCTGTGTTGGAGTACTCAAAGAAATGAGGGTCCCCGGGTTCTCCGTCCCCCCACAACCCCTCGGAATAATAAGCTCCCTCCGGTTCAATCAACTCTCTCAAGTGTAGCTTAGGCGGATTTTCGGTCCGTGAGTCAATAACAAAGCGAACATATTCATCTTGCAATCCCGATGTGTGGGTCAGCAGATGCTTCAGTGTCACCGGCTTGTCCGGGTGTTTGGGATTGCGAACCGTGAAGCCCAGAAGCTCTCCCGCTTCCTGATCCAGCGCGGCCCGACCTTGCTCGACCTGTTGCATTAGGGCCGTCGCAACAACGGTTTTCGAGATGGAGGCAACACGGAAAACGGTCTTCTCCGTAACCGGTATACGGTTCGCCAGGTTCGCCCAGCCGTACCCGCCGGTCCACACGTCTCCCCCGGGCTTCAGCACCGCCGCGGCCAGCCCCACGACATGATGCTCCTCCATGATGCGTTTAATTTCCTCGCTCGGTGCGCTCATTTCGCTTCCCCCAATTCAGTAAGTTTCTACTATTATACACTTACATAAAGTTCTTGGTCAGCTTGTGAATATATGTACTGGGATGCAGGTTGGGATGCCGGAAGAAGGTGTTTGGATCCGTTATTTTGCTGGAAACGTTCAGGTCGTATTCAATCATGGTCTTCACCTTATCCGCCGTTTCCTTGTTTTTCACCAATACCCCCAGCTCAAAATCATGACAAGCACTGCGTTCATTAATGTTGTACGAGCCGTGGAAGAAGCAATCCGCGCGTTTATCGTAAGTGATTTTCCAGTGGGAGAAGCGCTCCGTATGGCTATAGTCGTAGAAAGTCACACCTTTCATGAAAGGCCCGTACATATTGCTGCGGACTGCGGATTTGTTCGTCGGATGGTCATTGACCTCGAGCGGGTTACAGATGGTGATCCACTTGGCTTGCTCCTCATCCAACGCCTGCAGACATTCCCAGAAAGCCTGATCAATCAGATAGGGATTGACGATGATCGTTTCATCGGACACATTCTGGATCAAAGAAAGATAGTATTGTTGAATCAAATTGACGGGATTTCCAGGAAAACTGGACAGCAGCGTACACTCATCTTCCCCGTACCGTCTGTCCGTCTCGGGCGCATAGAACGAATCCTTAGGATCGAACACATCCCCGCCTAACACCGTCCACTGGAGTGCAAAAATTTCATTCAACGGCAACGCCAACGCTCCCTGAATGCGTACACAACCGTCATGCCATTGCTCTGTTTCACTGGGCACGCCTAATGGGTGATGGTCCACTTCTGCTGTAATCGGCGTATGAAGCGGCGTTTCGTACAGATACTGATCCCCGATATTGATGCTGCCGAGAATCGATGTTACACCGTCAATTACAAGAAATTTTCTGTGGTTCACCACGTTAAGACCGGTGACGATCGCCGCTTGCACTTGGTCCTCCAGAAACAGATGGCTTTCGGGCACACCGGCGGCTGCAAGCTCTTTTCGCTTGGCGGTCCAATCCCGGTCGGTGTAGTGTTCATCGAACGTATTGATTAATTTTGCGCCCGCGGCAATTAATTGTTCGGACAAACTGTGAAAGTCGCCAAAGCTTAGATTCTTCGCATAGCCGAGCGCCGTGATTCCGTAATCGGCCATAATACGAACCTGAACGCCGCGCTGTAACGCTTGAAGCAGAGCCTGAACAACTTGATTTCCGGCTCGGTCGTTAAAGAACAGCATGACCGACAGATGGATGTAACGCTCAGCTTTGTTGATTTCACTCAGCAGCACCTTCAGGCAGTCCACACCGTTCACGTAAGCATCCACCCGGTTATGCGTTGTCGTTTTGGGGGCCAGTGCATTTAGTTTTGCTAGATCGATTTGGTTCACAAGGTATGCTAGTTGGTGGAGGAATTCGGTAGGTTGTTGCGGCATATCCGCCAACTGCTTGACCGATGTAAACACACCCCCGATATGCTGTCTGTATTGGGCTGCTCCGGACTTGTCCATGTTAGCGTCCGCATAGGCTACGGCAGGTTGCGCCTCCTCCAGCACGTTCTCCAAGGCGCCGTTGGATACATAGTAGTTCATAAAATCGAGCATCCCTTGTTGCAACTCTTCGCTCCAGTCAGATACTGCGATCGCGCCGTTCTCTGTACTCGTTCCTGATCGATTCGTCTCCATCTCGTGCCATCTCCTTATCCGTACTTGTCGCTATACTTATATAAACCAATTAGGCTGTTCTTATCTAAAGATTTAATGTTTCCATTTGATCCGTGTTTTTCCAGTCTGGGTTAGTATGCTCTTTATGCTGGAGTATTAGGAATATTCAACGCATTAATAATTTAATATGTAGGTATTAAGGTACGCTCATTGTATCTGTCGGCACGCGAACATTTATTGCTAAAGAGCACGGGTCGAGCTATACTATGGAACATTAGGTCGTGAAGCACACGCCACATCATAGACAGATCTGGGAGTATTCATCCGGATCGGTCTGCGGTGTGGCGTTTGTTTTTTCTGGAAATTACGCTAAAGGGTGTGTTTATAAATGCGATTTGATTTTGAACAACAATTTACTTTGTGGATGGAGGCATTGGTTTCCGCAGAAGTGAATCCCAGAAGGCGAGAATTATTGTTGAAAGGTTTAGGTCATGGAAGTGTAGAGTTTTTAAGACAAATTTGGTTTCCGATTGTTGGTCATTTTGATCATTTGCAGCCGGAATGGGAGGTGCGTGACTTTGGAAACGGGTATCGTTATATTGACTTTGCCTACCTTCCCGGGGGCCGTAAAGGGGCCATTGAAGTTCATGGGTTTGCCTCGCACGCCAGGGATTTGGATGTTCGCAGATTTAAAGATCTGTGCTACCGCCAAGGATATTTGGGTTTGGATGATTGGACTTTCTTGCCTGTTGCTTACCCTGCCATCATGGACGAACCTAAACATTGTCAGCAAATCGTTTTGTCGTTTATAGGCAAATTTCTGGCTGTGGACGTCCATGCTTCATTAGATTGGCTGGAAGCCGAAACGGTTCGGTTGGCCCGCCGTCTCCTGCGCCCTTTCACTCCGGATGAACTATGTGCACATTTGCGTATTACCAAGCAGCACAGCCGACGTTTATTATCCAAGCTTGTGGAATTAAAAATTCTTAAAGTAGCAAGCGGAACGGTTCGGTATCGTACATATCAACTGATTTATTGATTTTACAACAAAATAGGCTCTTTGTGCTTATGCTGTGGTGCTGGGGGCTGAGGGCTGGGGTGCTGGGTTGGTGTGCTGGGGCTGGGTGTCGGGGCTGGGGTGCTGGGTGTTGGGTGCTGGGTGCTGGGTGTTGGGTGCTGGGTGCTGGGTGCTGGGGCAATTGATACTTTGTGCAAAAAGCTTAGGTGCTTGGTACTAAATTAATGTACTCTCCATTCTCTAACGAACTCCAGTGACCTTATTGAGCCAATTTTGGCCACTTTCCCACGCTAACGAACTCCAGACACGCTATTTCATCAAATGCACCCTCGGAATCATCTCTTTTGACACTTTAGCGTCACTGGAGTTCCTTAGAATCTAGAATGTGTTCATTTTCATCCATTAGCGTCACTGGGGTTCCTTAGAGATTCAAGAGTTAGAACATTTCTACTAGTGTGCCATCATTCGGACTCGATTGCTTATGCGCTCGCATGTTTATGTTGTTTAGGTGCTTGGGTGTTATGTGCTATGCACCTTCGTGCTTGGGTGCTGGGATGCTAATTTGCTGAGTACAGTTACTCTCATTTTCTAACGAACTCCAGTAACCTTATTAAGCCGATTCTGGCCACTTTTCCACGCTAACGAACTCCAGACACGCTATTTCATCAAATGCATCCCCGTAATCATCTCTTTAAACACTTTAGCGTCACTGGAGTTCCTTAGAATCTAGAATGTGTTCATTTTCATCTATTAGCGTTGCTGGAGTTCCTTAGAGAATCAAGAGCCATCATTCGGACTCGGTTGCTTATGCGCTTGCATGTTTATGTTGTTTAGGTGCTTGGGTGATATGTGCTATGTACCTTCGTGCTTGGGTGCTGGGATGCTAATTTGCTGAGTACAGTTACTCTTATTTTTCTAACGAACTCCAGTGACCTTATTAAGCCGATTTTGGCCACTTTCCTACGCTAACGAACCTCAGACACGCTATTTCTCCAAATGTCACCCAGTAATCATCTCTTTAGACACTTTAGCGTTACTGGAGTTCCTTAGATTCTGGAATGTGTTCATTTTCAGCAAATAGCGTTACTGGAGTTCCTTAGATTCTGGAATGTGTTCATTTTCATCCATTAGCATCACTGAGGTTCCTTAGAATCCAGCAAGTGTTCATTACAAGCCAATAGCGTTACTGTTGCAGCTTCAGTGGACGCAAGAAAACCGCCCATCCGAGATGAGCGGCTATTTAAACCAGCCTTTTTCCTTAAACTGCATGATGGCTTCGATTCGGTTACTTACCCCAAGCTTATCCAGAATGACGGATATGTAATTACGCACCGTGCCTGTGGTAAGAAACAACTCATTCGCGATTTCTTTGGTGTTCTTGCCGTCGGCGATGAGGGTCAGCACTTCTTTCTCCCGCTCGGTTAGCGGATTCTCCTGTCCATACGCGCTGTCCACAAGCTCGGATGCGTATATGCGGCGTCCGGCCATGATGCTGCGTATGGATTCGGCCAGCTCTTCACTCGGGCTGTCTTTCAGCAGGTATCCGTTCGCTCCCGCCTTCATGGCCCGCTCAAAGTATCCCGATCGGGCGAAAGTCGTCAGGATCATCACCTTCACACCGGTGCCTTTCAACTCTTCAGCCGCATCCAGACCGCTCTTGACGGGCATCTCGATATCCATAATTACAACATCCGGCTGAAGTTGGCGTACCAGTTGTATGGCTTCCTCACCGTTACTTGCACGGCCGATCACGGTCATATCTTCCTCCAAATCCAGCAAAGAAGACAAGGCGCCAAGCAACATTCGCTGATCTTCCGCTAAGACGATTCGAATCATACTTCCGCCTCCGTTTCCGGTTGTTTGAAGACGTTGGGCACTTTAATCACCACCGATGTTCCTTCATCAGAGTTCAGTTCGAGCGTGCCGTTTACGAACTCCAGCCGTTCCTTCATGCCTCGCAGCCCGTTGCCGCGAACATAGACCGAAGCTCCTGCCAGCCCTACGCCGTTATCCGAAACCGTCAGGACTAAATCCGTCCGCGTCGGTTCAATGGTAATCTCGCATACCGTTGCGGAGCTGTGTTTCACGATGTTGGTAATCGCTTCTTTCAGGCACATACTAAGCACATTCTCAGAAATTAAGGACGTGTTATTCAACTTAGGATCCCCTTCAACACGCAACTCGATATCCGCCGCCTTCAACATTTGTTGAATCCGGAAGATTTCATCCTCTAGCCGTGTTCCCCGCATCTGGGTAACTAATTCCCGAACTTCCTTCAATGCGGTTCTGGCCGTTTGGCGCACATCACGAATTTCAGCTTGGGCTTGTTCAGGATTAATGGTGATCAGTTTACCGGCGAGATCGCTCTTGAGCCCGATTAATGAAAGCTTTTGGCCCAGTGTATCATGTAAATCCCGCGCAATCCGCTGACGCTCCTCCATCTTGACCAGATCCGAAATCCGCTTATTCGCATCCTCGAGCTGCCCTTGAAGCTTGTCGCGCTTATTCTTGTTATAGGTGCTCACCGGCATCAGAATGACGGCAATGAGGCTGACCAGAACGAACGGAAGCTGGGTAATAAACACCGGATTCAGTGAAACAAAACCATAGTTGATGGTGACGACAGTAGAAATCAGATGGATGGTGTACAGAATAAGAAATCCGACCCGGTGCTGTAAATTCCCGATGAAGAATGCCAAGAACAACGAGAAATACACATAGCCGAACAGCAGGGTCATCGCGATGGAAATCATAATCTGTAAACTCGTCCAGAAATAGACCAGCCAGCCCCGGGAAACAAAGGACAGCACATAACAGATAAAGAATGCGATGATCATGGCAATGCCGATCCCGACCTGATACATGGAAGAAGAGCGGAAGATAAAGTAGAAGGGAAGAATATAGAAGACGACCCAAACATATGGGCTAAGACCTGTATTTCTGTGAAAAATCTGGTACCACTTCTGCATGGTCGTCTCCTTCTTGCACCTTGCGTCTCAGCAGCTTTAAGGCTATTCTCCCTGCAGACCTGGTTTTTTGGGTTTCATGGCGGACATGAGGCCTTGTTGCTGGGTTGCCCCGCGTTTCAATTCCCTGTAGCCGATAAATGTCTTGTTCTCTTCATCCCAAAGGCGGAAACGAAGCGACTTCAAGCTCGTCGACAATGTAATAGTTGTTGCTTTATGAAGCGGAGGTACAGCGTTATGCGCCTTCTCCAGGTTATAGTTAGGTACTTTAGGGCTTAAATGGTGAACGTGGTGGAAACCGATATTACCTGTAATCCACTGCAACACCTTAGGCAATTTATAATAAGAGCTTCCGTCTACAGCCGCTTTCACATAGCTCCATTCTTCTTCATTCTCGAAGTAGGAATCCTCAAACTGATGCTGCACATAGAATAGCCAAATGCCCAGCATGCCGGAGAAGAAGAAGATCGGACCCTGAATCAGCAGGAAAGACTGCCAGCCAATCGCCCAGATCAACAGAGAATACAACGCGACCAACGATACATTCGTAACGTAGGTGTTAATTATTTCCTTGCGGCGGGCCCCTTTACGGTTGAAACGATATTGGAACAGAAACACAAAGATCGGTCCGATGCCGAACATGACGGCCGGATTACGATAGATACGGTAAGCCAACCGTCTTGTGAACGAAGAGGACTTGTATTCATCAACGGTTAGAACCCACATGTCGCCTACACCGCGCTTATCCAAGTTGCTGCTCGTTGCGTGATGCACAGAGTGTGTATGTTTCCATTGTTGATAAGGCACAAGTGTCAGCACACCCATGATGGTTCCAAGTATATCATTCGCCAAACGGCTTTTAAAGAACGATTGGTGACAGCAGTCATGAAACAGAATAAACGTGCGAACGACAAAGCCCGAAGCAACCAAGGCGATCGGCAGCGTAATCCAGTAGGATACGGATAGTGTCAGGTAAGCCGTGTACCATAACAGCACCAAAGGCACCAAGGTATTCACAAGCTGACGGATGCTGGATTTCATATCGGTTTTTTCAAAAGGCGCTACATTCTTCTTTAGGTGAGATATACTTTCCTGTTGTTGATTCATCGGATGTTTCCTCCTTGATCTGACGCGTGCAAGTGCAGGCTTAGCAACAATACGCGTTATCATATACTTCCATTATATAAAATACCCCGATTATCCGGCAGTCATAAACGTCAGTACAAAGAGATGACAAATGTCATATAGACAATCATCCCGATATGATAGATTAATTCTTGACTTCCCCTTGATTCTGCATTATATTGGTAAAAAGTTGAACGACTTACGACGGAAGCACCCGTAAGACGAGGCGGTCTATGCCTTGTTTACGGGTGCTTTTTCTGTTGGAGTCTTATATCACGAATGGAGGTTGATGTTTCATGTCCATGTTCCACAAAACCATCGGGTTGACGCTGTTGATCCTTGCCCTGCTTGGGAATCCGCTTTATAGCTCCGTGGCCAACGCCGCGGCAATGGATCTTCCGGAGAGTACAGCCGCAAATCTAAACAAATTAATGAATGCGGGCGAGGCAGTCAACGCAGAGAAGTTAAAGTCGGCGCATGCCGAGTACAGCATGTTCAGGCAACAGGAAATCGAGCTGGGCCGTCTGATTGCTCATCACCATAAGACGAACGAAGAAGCTTTAATCCTTCTCCGCAAACAAATACGTCAGATTGACGCCATGAAGCTGGCCGCCATGCAAGCCGAATTAACCGATACGAAGGAGCGAAGCAAGCCCTTATACGCTTTGTCGGAATCACTCTATAAGCAGCTGAAGCAGGCTAAATTAACGAAGAATAAAGCGCTGGTCTCGCAGCTGGAAGACAATATTCTTCGAATTAAGCCCGCCATTCTGCTGACCCGGCAAGATGTGAAGAATAAGGAAACGTTCCTTAAAGAAGCCAAAGCTTCCGCCTACAAGAAGATTAAAGACCTTCGCGCGATGGCAGACGAAACAACTGTCACATATGCACAACTGAAGATGGATAAGAGTGTGGTCAGCAGCACACTGAAGCTTTTTTCACCGCAGATGAAATATTTGGGGAAAACCGCGAAGGCCGGAGACTCCGCGGCTGCGCTGCACGCCCTCCGAACGCTAACCGACTATGTTCGGATCGTCGTAGAGAAGCAACAAAGAATGTATACGCTTGAGCAGAAGATCGGCACCATCATTAGCAATGCTCAAGTCCAACTATCCCGACACAGCCAATAGGTCGGACAGGGCGCACAGGAACAATAGAGTACGACACAAAGAAGAACCTCCGGATGAGGTTCTCCCAGGGTACTTATTTGTTTATTCGATGGAGCCGGGATAGATGTTTTTGCCATAGAAAATTTCGTCCATCTCCCATTGCACGCTCTCCGTAATATCCTTCTGCTCCTCAGGTGACAGCTGATCCTTCGTATAGCCAAACAGGTAATTGTTCAGATCGAAGTCGCGCAGCTTACACTTGGTGTGGAATATATTTTCTTGGTACACGTTAACATCAATCATATGGAACAGATCTTTCACATCGTCCGGTATATAGTTCTGAATCGAACTGATCTCATGATCAATGAACAGTTTATGACCGCTCGTATCCCGGGTAAAGCCCCGCACTCTGTAATCAATCGTCATAATATCCGTATCGAAGGAATGAATGAGATAATTCAACGCCTTCAGCGGTGAAATTTCGCCGCATGTGGAAACGTCGATATCCGCCCGGAATGTGGAAATCCCTTCATCGGGATGGTACTCGGGGTAGGTGTGTACGGTGATGTGACTTTTGTCCAGATGCATGAGCACATGGTCCGGATAAGGTCCCGGCGATTCCTCGAAGGAAGCATCCGGCGCCTCTTCCAACGGCCCCTCGGATACAAGCATCGTTACGCTCGCTCCCTGCGGCTCGTAATCCTGCTTGGCCACATTAAGCACATGCGCGCCTATAATATCCGCCACCGCTTTAAGAATCTTGGTTAAACGATCGGCATTATACTGTTCATCGATGTACGCCAGATAGGTTTCGCGCTCTTCTTTGGTTCGGGTATAACAGATGTCATACATATTAAAGGATAACGATTTGGTTAAATTATTAAAGCCGTGCAATGTAATCCGTTGCTCTTGTGTAAGACTCATAATGTTCTCCTTTGCGATAACCAAGTATAATAAATCTCTTTATTTATTACCCCGCTATTCGATAACATACCACTTTGCATTCGAGAAACTGATATTCGCTCCCCTATAATGACAAAAAAAAGGCTATACTCGGTCCTGATGACCTTAGTATAACCCTTCTTCAGCAATTATGAATTTATGTTTGTGTAAATGTGAACGGCGTCCCGGAGAAACACCGCTGTGCCTGGTTGTTCCTTGTCATAATAGGCTGTGAACCTCTCATCCTCGACGTACATCTGCGCTAAACCGGCATGCGCTTCAGCGCTGTACTCGGGCCAGTAGAACATCAGCCATTTCCGATGAAGCTTGGCGACTTCCTGCGCGAGTTCGCCGGACGGGTCACCCGACCTATAGGCTTCGGCCAGCTTCGTGTGAATTTCTTCCCCAAGGGCAGTCACGGCGTCATGATCTTCCTGTGACATGTTCTTTACTTTATGATTGGATTTATTCACGATGTCGTCCCCGTACTTCTCGCGAACTTCTTTACCGTATTTACGTTCATTGTCATCAATAAGATTCTGCTTGAAGCCTTCAAACTTTTCTTTATCCGTCATCGTTATTCTCCCTTCCGTGGATGCAATGGTTTTCTCAACGTTAGCGATCAGTTGATCCAACTGCATGCGTTTCTCAAGAAGCTTCTCACGGTGTTCGACCAGTGCCTGGGCTCCGTTATACATGGGGGCCGAAACGATCTCATGGATCTGGTCAAGGCTGATCCCCAGTTCGCGATAGAACAGAATCTGCTGCAGCCGGTCGACTTCGGCCGCACCGTAGATTCGGTACCCGGATGAGTTGATCCGCGCCGGCTTCAGAATGCCGACTTCATCATAATACCTGAGGGTTCGGGTGCTGATTCCAGCTAACAAGCCCAGCTTTTGCACGGTGTATTCCATGGTCTCGCCTCCTGATAAATCCACTTTACACCTTGACGTAGCGTCAAGGTCAACAGGAAACTTTATATAATTGTATGTTCAATCATATCGCGTACCCGCTCCGGCAAAGCATTGGCCTCTTCCTTCGTAAGCGTGGAAGTTTCAACCGGCGGCAGAATCGTGACCTCCACTTCTGCCGGACGAATGAGGAATCCGAAAGTGTTAGCTTCCATCACCTTGTAAGAACCGTTGATCCGGATTGGTACGATGGGCGCGCCGGCTTTCGTGGCGATCTTGAAGCCGCCCCCCTTAAATTCTCCGATTGCATCGCCTTTACTGCGGGTCCCTTCGGGAAATATAATGATGGAATGCCCTCCGGACACCAATTCCGCGGCTTGCTGCAAGCTCTTCATGGCTTGTCGCACATTCTCCCGGTCCACAAAGATACAACGCAAATGATGCATCCATGTGCTGATGATGGGCATTCGCAATAATTCCTTCTTGGCCATCAAGGCGCCGGGGGTGCCGACATATCCGAGCAAGATGGGAACATCGAAGTTCCCCTGATGATTGGACACCAGCACAGCGGCTTCCTTCGGCAGATGTTCGGCGCCTTTCAGCGTGACCTTCACACTGGCCACACGCAACAAGGATCGCGCCCAGCGGCGCACAACCGCGGCTGTTAACGCATCTCGTTCTTCCAACTTCCCTTCACGCTCCAGCCGATTCGCCTTCCAAAGCGACGGCATTAATGCAATTAAATATATCCAGAAATAAATAAACCACACGATCGTTCTCATGCTGTATCCCCTCTCAAAAACCTATACCATTATACCTAGTCTCCTCCCAAAATACGAATCATTTCTAAGAATGCCAACCTTCCCGGCAAGCCATACTAGAAAGATCTTAAACTACTGGAGGTCACATCCATTCATGAACCCACCATGGATTATTCCCGCAACGGAAGGGCTCGGTTTCCGCATGAAGCAAGGTCAGATTGTGCGTGTAACCGACATCGAAGGGGAACAGGTTGCCGATTTCGTGGCCTATCGCGCAGATGATTTCTCCGAACGTCTGGACCCCGGAGTGACGATGGACGCACTGCACGCCATGAAAGTAAATGCGGGAGACATCCTGTACTCGAACAAATACAAGCCTTTGCTGACGGTCATCGCGGATACCGTCGGCAGACATGACTTTATCAATCCGGCCTGCCGCCAGGAAATGTATGTACTTCTGTATGACAAACCCAATCACAGGAGCTGCTATCAGAATTTGAAGGACGCGCTTGCGCCCTATCAGACTCCTGTTCCCGACCAACACTACCCTTTTAATCTGTTTATGAATACGACCATCGACGCCGACGGACAAATCAAGATCGAAAGACCCTTATCCAAACCAGGCGACTATATCGAACTTCGCGCCGAAGCCGATTTAATTGTGGCAATTTCGGCTTGTCCCACATCGGAAAGTGCCTGCAACGGCTACAAATGTACGCCTATTGGCGTTGAACTGGTACACTAAGCCCTTCTAAGCCGGACATCCCTTGAATACAATGTCTATGACTTGTACAGCGACTCAATTCAAGGAGTGATGTCATTGAACGCGTTCTTTACTTATATGTTCCTAGGTTTATCCCTGTCGGCTCCCATTGGTCCGATTAACGCCGCTCAATTGGATAAAGGAGCCCGATACGGCTTCACCCATGCCTGGTTAATCGGACTCGGGGCCATGTTCGCCGATGTCTTGTACATGCTGTTAATTTACTTCGGTGTGGCTCATTTCCTAAGTACCCCTTTTATGAAAACCTTTCTTTGGATGTTCGGTTGTTTTATTCTCATTTATACAGGCATTGAAACGTTAAAAAATATGAAGAACACCCCGGAAGCCGACTCCCGTGAAACCCAGACCGGTATAAGCTCGTTCCGTACCGGTTTCGTGATGGCTATGCTGAATCCACTGAACATTCTGTTCTGGCTGGGGATTTACGGCTCCATCCTGGCGGACAGCATCAAGAACCATTCCTCGGAACAAATGCTTTGGAACAGCTTGGGGATCTTCGCCGGAATTCTGCTCTGGGATTTCATCATGGCCTCTCTCGCTTCCACCTTTCACCGTATGGGAAACCGCAAAGTGCTGCAAATCATTTCCGGGCTGGCCGGATTATCTTTAATCGGTTTTGGTTTCTATTTCGGTTATCAGGCGGTACTGCAGCTCCTGTCCTAAACGCATAGACATTCACCTACACCCCCTTCTCATCATAGTATGCTTTCGTACAGATGAGGAGGATTTCAGCATATGAGTAATCTTTACACCAAGAGCTGGCTCGACGCCAACCTTACCGAAAGACCCCTATGGCAACAAGACGCCTTTACTCAATTTGGCGCGATGATTGCAGATCCTGATCAGAGCTATCCGTGTGTGCCGGGCCGGCAGGGATTTCTGACAGATCAATTGCGTTTCGGCTTTGCCGGCGATCCCCGTAGCGAGTCCAGTACGGAGGAAGTTGCCGAGCTGCTGGTTCAGTACGGTGAATGTTCCCGTGAAACCGGCAAGTACGCTTCCCTAGTCATTTTCTTCGACACCCCTTACGAGTTGCGCGCTGACTCCACGGTTGAACAATATGAAGAGTTATTCTGGTCGTTCCTGAATCGCTTGACCCAGCTGGATACCAAGCCTTGGCCTGAGCATATCTCTAAAGATCCGTCCGACCCGACTTGGGAGTTCTGTTATGACGGTCATCCCTATTTCAGTTTCTGCGCCACGCCCGCCCACATCATTCGCAAGAGCCGCAGTTTCTCCTACTTCATGATGGCGTTCCAACCCCGGTGGGTTTTTGAACATATTAACGACTCCACCCCTTTTGGCCGCAATATGAAAAAAGTGATCCGCAGCAAGCTCCAAGCCTACGACGGCATACCTGTTCATCCCGCGCTCAAGTGGTATGGCCAGGAGGATAATCAGGAATGGAAGCAATATTTCCTGCGGGACGACGAAACTTCACCTTCCAAATGCCCTTACACGGCGATGAAAAATAAACTAAAATCGCTAGGCTTGTCCTTCCACAAGTGAATAGAATCAGCTTGATTCCTTTGCAGCCCAATGATGCTTCATCCCTAAAGTGATGACCGCAACGATGAGCAGGATGCCTAGACTTGCCCAAAATCCGGGACGGCTGCTTGGCTCCATCAAGGTCCCGGACACCGCGAAGAGGATGAACCCTATAGCGATCCAAGTGCGAAGTCGCCCCCAGACGGACGGTTTGCCCAACTTCAGATACGACGCCGCAATGATGAGCCAATTGTACAGGAGTACCAGCCCTCCCGCGGTTACAATGTGCTCGAATATGCTCTTAGGCATCCATAAAGCCATAGCAATCGAAACGAGTAAACCTAGCGTATTTACACCCAATGCATATAAAGGCAGCTTTCGTTTACCCACGGTGTCAGCTAGTTTAGCCGGCGCGTCCCCGTCCTGGGAAAGCGTGACCAGCATCGTTGACACCGCATAAAGGGAAGCTACAAGGATTGAAAAGCCGGCAATAATGAATACCCCGTTTAGCAAATGTACGAAAAAGGGAGTTCCCGTGACCTCCAAAGCTAAAGTCAGGGGACTCTTGTCCGGGGTTACGTCCTTAGGCGAGATGTACACTAAAGCCAAACCGATCGACACGATGTATAGCAAGCCCACAGCCAACAGCATGACTCTGCCCGCTTTCAGCGCTTCCTTCGGATGTCGCAGGTTCATCGCCATAAAGCCCATGACTTCAATGCCGCTAAACGCATAAAAAGCGTACAGAAGTCCCTTCCACGCTCCCTTCCAGCCAGGGCTGAGCCATTCGTCCATCCGTTGCCCGGAGAGATCCATTTGTTTCGGGTTTCTGAACAGAGCAATGACGACGATGGTGATGAACATGAGTACAGCGGCTATTTTGATAATCGCAAAAAAATCTTCCGCTTTATTAATCCCTCTGGATCCTATAATGACAACGATTAGGGCGAGCAACGCGTAAAATCCTGCGTAAACCCACAGCGGAACGGAAGGAAACCAGAATTGGGAGAAGAGACCCAAAGCCGTCAGCGACGCTCCTAAGATCAACATCTCGGAAGCCCAGTACAACCAGCCGGTACTGAAGCCCGCCCAACGCCCGAAGGCTTTTTTGGCATAGGTACGAAACGAGCCTTTCTCGGGATGTTCTGCCGTTAATTCCGCCAGCGCGGCATAAATGAAATAGGTGATGATTACAACGAGCAGAAAGGTCAATAGAACGTAGATACCGCTTTTCTCAATGGCAATACTGGACCCAAGAAAAAAAGCCGTCCCCATCGTGCAGCCCACGCCAAAGAGCGTAAACTGCAGCCAGCTTAACTTCCCTTGCTTCGGTTCATGCTTATGCTCATCTGCTGATGGACTCACCGGAACGCCTTCTTTCTAAATGAAAAACCGGATCCGGCACTTGGCCAAACCCGGGATTTCTGATGGTTTAGTTCATGTAGTTCGGTCTTTGGTTCGGGTTCTGATAAGAAGGCATGCTTGGTTCGCCTTGATGCTCCGCATAGCCTTTCACCATCTGCTGCATATCCGACTGCTGTAGCTGCGGGACTTGGTAGTATGCATTTTTGTTTTGGTACAAAAAGATTTCGTAAGCCATCTCAATGTAGTTCTGGACCTGCGAAGCCAATACTCGTCTGACCACCGGATTTGTAGCTTCCACCGCGGTCATCGTAAGCAGGGATGCGCTGGACTTGATCAAGCCCAACATATGTCCGCTGATTCCGGCATCCTTCACATCCGCCAAGGATTGATTCGGTTTCTTCGGCTGGCTCGGCTTTAAACCGTACGTAACTTGCGTGGATCCCTTCATCATATACGTTGACGTTTCGCGGCTTGGCTTCCGGCCAGTAGAGAAGCTTTCAACCGTTGTGTCGTATTCGGACAGGATGAAGTGATATTGGCGATCCAGAATGTCCAGAAGTTCCTGATCCTTCACGAACGTGCGGAAAATCATATATTGATCCAGAACGTTGATCATGCCCGCCAACACCTCATGAAGGTCAAACATTTCGTGACCGCCATGATTCAGTTGAGGCTGTATATTTTGGGATGAGTAAGTCTGACCTTGTTGTTGCATTCCTTGTTGCATAGCCTGGTGCTGTTGATGTTGCTGCATGCCTTGCGGCACATGTTGCTGCTGTATGCCTTGCGGTTGATTTCCGTAGCGTTGCTGATGCACTGTAATGCCTCCTGTCAAATATTTGAACTTTGTCGCATAGGACTATGATATTATGCTTGATTTGCTTTTGGATCATTCACAAACTTTGGACAGCGATCGTTCGTGTATAATTCTTCAGTTCATGTCTGAACCTAAGGGGTATGTATGTATATCCCACGTATGGAGGTTATTACATGAAAGCTGTAACTTATCAAGGCGCTAAGGATATCCAGGTGAAAGAGGTGGAAGATCCAAAGCTTCAGAAGAAAGACGACATTATCGTTCGTATTACTTCTACGGCCATATGCGGCTCTGATCTTCATATCTATCAGGGCGCGCTTCCTACAACGTTAAAGGATTATGTTATCGGACATGAGCCCATGGGGATTGTGGAAGAGGTCGGACCTGAGGTTACGAAGGTGAAAAAAGGGGATCGCGTCGTTCTTCCGTTTAACATCGCCTGCGGACACTGCTTCTACTGTAATCATGAGATGGAGAGTCAGTGTGACAATTCCAACCGCAATGAAGCCATAGATACAGGCGGTTACTTCGGGTTTACCGAGCGTTACGGCGGTTATCCGGGCGGGCAAGCCGAGTACTTGCACGTACCCTACGGCAACTTTGTGCCGTTCGTGATTCCGGAGTCCTGCGAACTGGAAGACGAGGCGCTGCTGTTCCTCTCCGACGTGCTGCCGACTGCTTATTGGAGCGTGGAAAATTCCGGCATGAAGCCCGGAGATACGGTGACTGTACTGGGTTGCGGGCCGGTTGGTCTGATGGCGCAAAAATTCGCGTGGATGAAAGGCGCGAAGCGGGTTATTGCGATCGATAACTTGCCGTATCGGTTGAATAAGGCAAAGACGATGAATGACTCGGAGATTTTCAACTTTGACGAGTACGATAATATGGGCGGACACATTAAGGAGATTACACAAGGCGGAACCGATGTGGTCATTGACTGCGTCGGCATGGACGGCAAGAAGACCGTCGTGGAGAAGATTGAGCAGAAGCTGAAGCTGCAAGGCGGGACGTTGAGCGCCTTCGAAATCGGCATCAATGCGGTGAAGAAGTTCGGAACGATTCAACTGACCGGCGTGTACGGTGCCAACTACAATATGTTCCCGCTGGGTACTATCTTTGAACGAAATATCACGCTCAAGATGGGACAAGCCCCCGTCATTCACTACATGCCCGAGCTGTTCCGGAAAATCACGGCAGGCGAATTCGACCCGCGGGAAATCATTACGCACAAAGTGCCGCTGGAACGGGCTAGTGATGCTTACAAGATGTTCTATGAACACGAGGATGAGTCGATTAAAGTAGTATTGAAGCCTTAGGGATGGACACATCTGGTGCGGACGCCATGCAATTTCTAGGTAATACGGACACCAGCCAGGTCGTTCCCATGCCATGCGAATGTAATATGTAGTGAAATAGTATCTATTTGCGGGTTTCGGATACATTTCTGGATTTTAAGTAGTATGTCACTACTTACATATTCCGGAAATGACGGGAATGGCGCGTAACTGGAAAAAGAAGATGTGTTTTGCTACCTCATCTGACGTCAAAAACACCATGGGGCGAAACAAGTAGCGATACGCTACTTATTTCGTCTGCATGGTGTGTGTTTTTTTGGCGTGAGTAACTGTGCTATTCAAATCCTTCGTAACTCTCTTCATCCGCCATCGCCTGAATTTCGTCCGAAGTGATTGAGATATAGCGGTAGCCTTCTTCAGCGTGTTTCTGAAGCGCCTTTTGCTTGAAGTATCGCGGACTGGCTTCTCCTGCCTCTTCATCATAGACCAGAATGATGCCGTCCGACTTGCGGAACAGGAGCTCATCCCTCGCTGTAAATTGCCAAACCCCGCTGTATCCTTGCTTGCTCACCGAACCGTAATAGTCCACGCCCTTCAGAATGTTATGATAATATTCCTTCTTGGGGTCCTTCCACTTCTCCTCCGGATTCATGAACGCGGTCAGGATGGACAGCTTCAGGTCGGGATAGTCCTTCTTGAGCGCAATGACCGCTTCGCACGCCCATAAGTCCACACCGTACTGTCCCGGGGTTATCACCCACTCCAGCCCTTCCTCCACGAGGGGAAGAAGTTTCGCGGTTATGGCTTTTTGGATATAAGGAATGCCCGGATGCTTCTGATCGTAAATACTCAGTTCCTGCGCACGATAGCCGGTAATCAACAGATTCTTCATTGTTATTTATGCGTGCCGAAATCGACCATAGTTTCTTTCTTGTTCTGAGGGGATTGCGAACGGTCCCGGGACCCTTTGTTGACCTCCGCCTTCTTCTTGTTGGAGATCGCTTTCGGCGCGCCCGGCACCGGTTTCTCAACGCGCTTCTTCGGCTTTTCTTTCCACCGGGTCCAGCCCTTCTTGTCGGTTCCCCGACCTGTGCCGCCTTTGGCTTTAGCCATCTATGTTCACTCCGTTCCGTCATGGACCTGTATCTCTTGATTATTTAACCAAGTCTGATGAAATATACACTATATTGTCCAATCTGTATAGACGGAGCCTGCGGCTGGCCGGTTACTGAAGCAGCTGTTGAAGTACTACTGCGGCTTGCGCCCGCGTTACAGGAGCCTTCGGCGAGAATTGCGCCGCAGCCGTTCCGCGCATCAAGCCGGCGCTTACCGATTTCTTAACGGCATCCGACGCCCAAGCGGAAATGCGTTGTTGATCTTTGTACGAAACGGCCTCAGCGGTAAGCTGTATCCCGTGGTAAAGTTCATAGGCCTTGACCATCAGCACCGCCAACTCTTCACGGGTAACCATTCGATCCGGCTCAAAGGCAGCGCCATTGCTTGTTCCTGTTGCCAGCTTGGCGCGAACCAGCGATTTTACCGCTTCGGCATACGAAGCCTTCGGGTCTACATCCGCGAATACAGCTCCCGATGAATCCGATTTCAATTGAAGCGCGCGGGTAAGCCATACCGCAAGTTCCCCTCTCGTCATGTTTGAATGTGGAAGAACGGTTGCCTCGTTACGGTCAGCCCCTTGTTCGCCTCGGAAAACATGCTTAGCGAACAAGGTTCTGAAAGCTTCAAACGCCCAATGCTTCGGCGCCACATCTGCAGGTTTAACATCATAGCTCATCAACGCATACTTGCTGAAGTGAGACAATTCGGTTGTGATTTCTTTCTTGGCAGCATTCCATTTACCGCCGACATATTCCCATAGGCTGGCAGCTTCGTTCCAGCGATAGATGCCTAACAGTTTCGCATGTCCGGAGCCTGCGTATGCGAAACGGACTTCAACCGGTGTGTTGAACGAGTCTAGCTTGTGCTGCTTGCCGTCTTTCGTGACAGCAAATAGTTCAAGATTGAACACAGATCCGGCTAAGGATAATCCCTTATCCTGCTGAGCTTTCGCAATTACCGTAGCTTGATCTGATGTGATTTCCTCCAGCTTCATATGGACGGTCGCCGTCTCCAGCTGCGACGATGCGAGCAACTGTGTCAGTTGCTTCAATGTGCCGCCCGGGATACTGACGGAGACCGAACCCTTCGAGATCTGCAGGCTTTTCTCCGCATGACGGATGACATCGCTTGCGGACAATACCGCTTCATTCTTACCCTCCGACAGCGCGACATTTATGACTCCAGCTTGCGCAGCCTCCACTGTAATCTGTTGCTGCTTGGATGCAGGCTGCGTCTTTACCTCCGGCCCGTTCGTTCCCGATTGCCCGCCTGTTCCAGGTTGCTCCGGTTGCGGTTGCGGCTGCGGTTGCGGTTGCGGTTGCGGTTGCGGTTGCGGTTCTGGTTGAGGTGTCGCAATCTTATCAGTAGTTACCTTAACCGTATTGCTATCTTCCGACCATAACCCTGCCGGAGATTGGGTTCTTAGCATAAAGTTATACTCTGTTCCAGGCTCCAAGCCCGTAACTGTTGTTTCGGAACTCGTCCCCGGAGCGGCCTGAACCATGTTCCCGTTCATGTACAACTGAACTTGTTTCACATTGCCTGAAGGCTTCGTCCAAGCGAGCTTCACCTCATGCTCCGAATGTTCCACGGCGCTGAGCACCGATGCCTCGGGCTTCATCTTCGACGCGGCGATGGTCTGCGACGTTACGTAGACGAGCGAAGCGTTCCAGTATATAGCCTGTTCGTTCACGGTCCAATCGCCGTAGCTGTCCGCGAATGCTTTAGCCTTAAAACGGGAATAATTCTTACCCTCATTGCCGTTCGGCCCACCCGACAGGTATCCAGCAGGCGCGGTTGCCAGTCCATCCATCTTGTAGATGTTACTGAAAGGCTTAAGCAATGAATGTTCCCCGTATCCCGACACGAAAGAGAAGCTCAACGGATTCGTACCCAGCGCAAAATTCAAATTGTTCCGAAGCACTTCATAAATCTCGGAATCATCCGTCCCCAGCGCTTTGGAGAAGGAGTGCAGCACTTGCGAAGTGTTCAGCATGCCGAAGCCTACACTGCCCCAGAAGTACGTTTCACCGGCATTATTCTTCCAGGCGCCTGAAAGACTTCTGGACTTCAGCATGGCTACAAAGTGATTGAAGTTGGACTTCACATAATCGATAACACGTTGATCCGCTCCGGGCGTAAGAATGTAATCCAGGTAACCCATTCCATGATCAATGCCTAGATTCAGGTTGCCGAATATACGATTCTCCACATCCACATCGCTCGGTTGGCCTGAAGAGGAAGGCGCAGGGTCTGCTTCATAAGTCAGATAATGCTCCAGCATATAGTCGCTGTACGCTTGCTCCCCGGTCGCCCTGTACATAGCACCTGCAGCCTGCAAACGGAAGAAGCGGTCGTCTTCGAAGTAGTCGGCTGTGCCTTTTTTGCCTTGAATCATAACGGGATGGTCTACCAGGTACTTGAATCCTTTACGAGCCGCGCTCAGCAACTGATTCGCATAATCCGCGGTTTGCGGGTTCTCCCTGTAAATCACGGCAGCATGTGCCAGTGCGGATACCGCGGCTCCTGTGCTGTATGTCGGCTTCACGTTAGTATTGCCCGCATCATCTGTGTCCGTGACGTACCTTTTGAAATCATTACGCAACCGCGCTTGCTCCGGATCGCTCAAATCGGTCGCGAACGGATTCGTGTTCATATCCATGACAGCCGAATAGAAGCCGCCGCTAGCCTCGTCTTGCATGCTCAGAATCCAGTCCAGTTCCCACTTTGCTTCGTCCAAAATATCGGGAAGTCCGTTGCCCGACTCCGGAATCCGGTTCTGACCGTCTGTGAACATCTGAGGCGCTTCTTCGTAAGCGTACAGAAGCTGTTTCACGGACCAGCCTGCAGAGCGCATGTATTTCCCGAAGTCACCGGCGTCATACCAGCCTTTACTTACATCCCGCTTGGGCCCGTCAACGTTCCCCGCGCGCATATCGGATTCGAACGGAGCGCTGAAGTCGTTCTCATCCGGGAATTGCTCGGCGTAGCTTCCGCCGAAGAACATCGGGCGGGCATAGATTCCTGCATAAGCGGGATCCAGATCTATCCCTCCGCGTTGGTAATAGTAATATTTCATGCTGTCCGCCAGCAGGTTATCAAAGACGTTTTCCCCGATCTCGAAAGGATGCGAAGCTTCCGAATAACCTTCCACCTTCAGCACATATTCGCCGGGAGTTTGCAGATCATCAAAGCGCGCAATAAGCACTTTCTCGCCGCTGGCAACAGGATCCCAAGCTGTCACCAGCTCTAGCGATCCTTCATAAACGGTTTCACCGTTGGTTGTGTTCTCGATCGTGAACGCAGTGCCCTCATCCGCGAGCAGATTTTCCGCGAAACCCGATACATTCGCGTACTTAGGCATCGTTGTCAGATAGCCGACTTGATTCACCTTCAGCGGATCATAGCTTCGCTCCTTATCGGGTGAGGTGATGCGAATATTGGCAATCCAGAACGATTGGGCTGCGGCATTGTTCGACCAATCCGGTCCAAATCCCAACGTCCATAGATGGTCCAATTGGAAGGCCGGTTTCTGGTCCGCCAGCGCTTTCAACGGGATGGAAACGTGTTGCCAGTTCCTGTTACTTTTGGTAGCGTTATCATCAATCTGTATCGTTTGGCCCACCTTGATCATCAAGCCTGCGGCCCGCTCATCGACACGATCTCCCAGTTCCACCATAAACGATTCCAAGCCTGTTTCTCCCAACACTTCGAATTCCAGCGTTCCATTCTCATAATAGGCGGACAGATCGTTCGTCGCCCATCCTGAGATGGCAAGTTCGCCGCCCCACCAGCCTGAATTTCCACCGGCTTTGTCGAAGGCTACGGAAGGCAGGTACACCGTGTCGTTAACACTGCTGCCGTACGTCGCGAAAGTAACCCCTTCATCCATCGGGAACGTCGCCGCGCCGCGCTTATTAATTTGACCGTCCGCCCAACCCATCAACGGGGTTGTCCGATCCTTGAATATGCGAATCTCTTGCAGGCGATTGTAGCCTTCCGGCGGTACGGCTCCCCCGGCTTGTCCTTCAACAACGGGATCGTTCGCATACGCTGTCAACACAGAGGAACACACCGACCACAACATGATCAAGACTAGAAAACCCATCTGTTTCTTCTTCACGCTTTCACACTCCTATTAGGATAAAGTTTAGTCCGACTGTCATGTATCCGCTTTCTTTTTGATTATAGAAGTGTGAGAGTTGGGCGTATATGGTAATTTATTATGTTTATGGCACTCTGTTACGCAAAAAAAAGAACACCTGTCCAACGACAAGTGTTCTCTTGATTAAATTTCAATGCCTTCAAAAGCCGCAATCCTCTCGCGGACTTCCTCCGGAATTCTCGTGCTCTTGCCGCTCTTCGTGTCGATCAGAACAATGGCCCCGCGCCCCGCCGCTTTCAACTGATTATCTACGACGACGGCGTATTCAACATCCAGCGAAGACCTGCCGATTGACGCCACTCTGACATGGAGCTTCAGCGCATCCCGCAGATAGAGTTGAGCCAGGTACTGGCATTCCAGGTCCGCGACCACCGAAACTTGATCATCCCCGAACAAGTCCGTGGTCAACCCAATATGCTCGAAATACTCAATCCGTCCCTGTTCAAAATACATAAAGTAACTCACATTATTCACATGCCCCAGCATGTCGGTCTCACAGTAGCGAATTCGGATCGGAATGGAGAAATGGAATTGCTCTAGCCAGCTTTGCTTATCCGGCTGAATGAAAGTGGGTTTTCTCATGTTGGTGTTCCTTTCGGGTGTTTTTTCTAGTATCGTACCATTTCAGTTGAGCAAAAGGTAGCTTGATTTTTCATACAATATCATGCTAAATTTGGGAGGAAATCCAAGGGATAGGAAAACAAAATATGTCTGATTACCATACTCTTTATGACGAATATCGCCCGTTGTTATTCCATATCGCATACAGGATGCTGGGATTGTCTCAGGACGCCGAAGATATCGTTCAGGATGTGTTCGTCTCCTTACAGCAACAGAATACCGTTGAAATTACCAATATGAAAGCATATCTTTGTAAACTTGTCTCCAATCGCTGTTTAAATGAGCTCAAATCATCGCGCAAAGCAAAGACGACTTACATCGGCCCTTGGCTGCCAGAACCGATCGTAACGGCGGCGGAAGGCAATCCCGAAAAGTCTCTGGAGCTCCAGGACGACATCGCCTACGCTTATCTAGTCGTGATGGAACGGCTGACACCGATGGAAAGGACCGTATTCGTGCTGCGGGAAACCCTCGGCTTCGCTTTCAAGGAAATCGGCGAATGGATCGGCACCTCTGAAGTGAATTGCAGGCAGCTGTTCAGTCGCGGGAAACGAAAGCTGGACGCTAAGGTAAACGACCCCGGTGTACCCATTTCTCGGATAAAACCTGAATCCCGGGCACTTAGTGTTTCGTTCAGCACCGCTTTTCGCGCCGGAGATATCCCTGCCATCGTTGAACTGCTGAGTGAAGATGCCATCATGCATACAGACGGCGGAGGTATCGTAAAAGCTGCAATCAACCCGATTATCGGCCGGAGTCGTGTCAAGGATCTGCTGGCCTTTTCCATTTCCAACTATCTTCGAACTGGGACTTTCAAGAAGGTACTTGTTAACGGCCAGGAAAGTTTTATGGTCCTGTATGACGGTAAACCGCACGCCGTGTACACTCTGGTTGTAACTCCTGACGGAACGGCCGTTTCACGTGTATATGTCATGATGAATCCGCACAAACTTCTGGGTGTTGCCCGTTTGCTCGAGAGGCAGTCCTAACGGGTTTATTTTTTTACGAACATTGTCACAAATCAGTTCCTTCAGTTGTCTTCTTTTAAGTACTGACTAAAAACAAAGTGGAGGAACCATCCAATGAACAAACTGCTTGTCATCAATGCGCACCCTGAAGTGAATTCTGCTTCTTCCTACAGTTTAAATGTCCTAAATCATTTTATGAAAATCTATAAAGAGCGTCATGCCAATGACGAGGCTATCGAACAAATTAACCTTTACAATGATGTTATCCCCATGGTAGACCAAACGGTTTTAAGCGCATGGGGAAAACAAAACAACGGCGAGGAATTAACAAGCGAAGAGCAAGAAGTAACCGGACGGATGAGCAATATTTTGCAGCAATTCAAGAGTGCCGATAAATATGTAATCGCCTATCCATTGCATAACTTTAATATCCCGTCCAAACTGAAAGATTATATGGATAATATTCTGATCGCAAGAGAGACGTTCAAGTACACCGAAGACGGGTCCGTTGGTCTTCTCAAGGACGGACGCAGTATGCTCGTTATCCAAGGCAGCGGCGGCATTTATACTAACAATGACTGGTATACGGAAGTGGAGTACTCCCATAAGTACTTGAAGTCGATGTTTAACTTTCTTGGCATTGAAGATTACAATATACTGCGGGTTCAGGGAACGTCCATCTTGCCCCAAGATGAAATCTTGCAAAAAGCATATCAAGAGGCGGAAGAAGCCGCTTCCATCCTTGCGGTAAAATGAGTGAGAACCGGACTCACAGAGCACACAAAAAGAACTCAAACTTAAAGTTTGAGTTCTTTTTGTGTGCTATTACCCGCGCTTGCTATACAGATCGGACCACTGCTCCTCCAGCCAGGTGTCGAACTCCGCGCCCTTCTCGCCTTCATACGCGTCGTAGATGTCGATTCGCATCTTCTTCAGCTTCTCCTTGAACTCTTCGAAGGTGTGACCCGCCGGCAAGCTCTTCTTGATTCTCAGCAGAATTTTCGGCAAACCCTTGAACAGCTCCGGCTTGTTCTTCGAAGGCAGCTTTGCGTCCTGGCCCAGCTTCTTCAGACTGTGGAATGCGGCTTCTTGCACTTTATACACGAGATCATTGTTCATGATCTTAGTCAGCATCGTAATGGTTTGGGACGCGTGAATGTTGCCCAGCGCTTCCACCGCATCCAGACGCTCGCGCCAATTGGACGCGCGGTGGGCGGATTTCTTCAGTTCCTCAAAGTTCTCAGGCAATTCGGTTGTTGTCTCTCTGTTATTCAAAAGATTCATGCTCCTTCGCGGTATGTTCATAGTCACATACTTTATTAGAAACATTGTACCATAACCTGTTCCAATTTCGTAAAGTTACTGCAACCCCCGCTTCCGCCGGGCTTTGCGGTAATCATGAGGGTTGTGGCCGTACACTTTGCGGAACAGCCGCGCGAAGTAGGAGAAGTTACCATAACCCAAGGCCGCAGCGACCTCAGAAATGGATTGATCTGTCTCGGTGAGAAGGCTTGCGGCGCGGTGCATTTTCTGCTGCAGGATGTAGTCCGTCAACACCTCTCCCGTCTCCTTTCGGAACAATCGCGACAGATAGGCGGGATTAAGGTACACGTGTGCGGCCAATTCCTCTCTGGAAAGCTCTTCACTCAGGTGCGCGGCGATATAAGCTTTAAGCTTTAGCACCACGGGGCTCTCGGCCGGAACGGGCGCACTCCACAGCGAAGAGGCGGCTTGAATGAATTCCTCTGCCCAGCGCTTGAATTGCGGCACAGACCGGGTGACGGCATGCGGGTCTGAAGACATCCCTTTCTCATAAAGGAGCTGTGCGGAAAATCCCTTGCGCTGCAGCACATAGTAAACGGCTTGCAGCAACGCGTGATAGAGCATCGTCAGCGTTTCCACGGTCATTCTCTGGCCATCGCCTTCACTAAGCTTTACATCCAATTGATGCATGATCGCATGGACGTCCCCCTCTTCCACAAGGTCGGCCCATTCTAACTGTTTATGATGACCTCCGGACTCGACTTCTTCGGAAGTAACCGGGGCACCGGTTTCATAGAAGATGACCTCATTCGTGCGGGTCACATTGCGATATTCCATATCCCGAAGACCAAGGTAAGAGGTCAGTATTTCCGCCAAAGGAACCGTATTCCCCACATAACAAGACACCTTGCAGTAGAAGTAAGCTTTACAAGCCGCGATCCATTCACTGCAGAGCTGCTCCGTCAACACCGATTCCGGTTCGCATTCGCCCGCATACAGGATCAGCATCACATTCCCTCGCGGATCCTTCACCGCATGGCCCGGCATTTGCTCCAGAATCATTTCCTCCGCGGCTTTCAGAACAGCGAATTCCAGAATGTCCTCATCCCAATCGTTAAGCGGTTTCTCCCAGCCTTCCACGCTGATGAAGACCAGACGAACCTTGCTAATGAGGTTCACATCCAGCGTAATTCCGTAACGCAGCAAGGAATCCTTCATAGCTTCCATGTTTCGGGCCGTGCGCCGCTCCAATACATCCTGCCAGAACCGCTCGATCAACAACGGTTTGTGGCTGTTCCATCGCTCGGCGATCTCACGGTACTCCTCGTCGGATTGCGACATTCGCTTGCGTTCCTCCGCTTTCTCCATGGCTTTCATCAGCGCCATCTCCAGCTCGGTGTAGACGACCGGCTTGAGCATATAGTCGCAGCCGCCCAGTTGGAGCGCCTTCTGCGCATAGGAGAATTCCGAATGACACGTAAGCACAATCGTCTCCAGTGCCAACCCCTGAGCGTCTACCCATGCCATCAGATCCAATCCGCTGCCTCCCGGCATTTCGATATCGCAGATCATAATATCCACCGGATCTTGGGTCAGCACATCTTGAGCCATCGCGGTATGGTAGGCTTCAAACACCTGATTCACACCGATTACATCCCATCGCACACCGGAACGAAGTCCTTTCACCGCGTATATTTCGTCATCCACTATGAGTACATTCATGTGATGCTCCCCGCCTTCTCCAAATCTGATCTTGTGCTGATGCCGACATCGGGCAGACAAAGCGTAATTACAGCCCCTCGCGGACTTGCGGTGCTAAACCTCATAAACACAGCGGTTTTGTAATACAAGCGGCACCGGCGCACCACATTCCACAACCCGACATGACTGCCCTGAGGCTCCACCCCGTGCACGCTGTCCTCGAGAAAAGCCACCCGTTCCGGCGTGATGCCCTTGCCGTTGTCCTGCACCTCGATGCACACGGCTCCAACTTCCAAATCCCTGTAAACACGCAGCTTAATTTCAAAAGGTCCCCCTTGTTCCACCGAAAACCCGTGAACCATAGCGTTTTCTACTAACGGTTGCACAATGAGCGGAGGAATTTCAACCCCTTCCAGCTCAGGATCGATATCGAACGTAAAGTTCATCATCATCGGGAACCGGTAACGCTGGATCGTTAAATAGCTGTTGATATGATCCATCTCTTCCCGGATCGTAATCGTAGTGACTTGGGTGCGTGTCGTGTAGCGAAAATAACGGACCAGGTGCAGGGCCATATTTTGAATAATGTCATAGTCGCGGGTTTGAGCCAGGTTGTACACGATATTCAGCGAATTCATGAAAAAATGCGGGTGAATCTGCGCCTGCAAGTGCTTCAATTCGGCTTTCTGGGTCCGGATCTGCTCCTCATAGATATCGATTTTCAGATGCTCAATCTGGTCGACCATCCCGTTGAACGTTTCCTTGATGGTCATAAACTCCGGCAAATGATGCGCCTCCAGACGGGCGGTCAGATCACCGGAGCGGATTTTGCGCATGCCGCGGATGAGACTGTGCATCGGATTGACTATGGATCGCTGCAGATAGATCAGGTAAAGCACGAGCATGATGCTTGCGGCCAACGGTACCATATACGTCAAGTTACGGAAGAACGGGAGCCCTTCCAGTAACGTTCTCTCAGGCAGCATGAGCAGCAAATTCATATTCACCATCGCTGACGTCCGGTTGACCAAGAGGTAAGACTGGGGCAAGTTCACGATATTGTAAGCGGACGCCTCCTGATTCAGGTGCGGCTGAAGACGGTTATGCTCCAGCGCCTCCGTCACGACGGGACCGGCTTTGGACATCAAGCGCCCCTCACGGCTAAGCAATAAAGCCTCGCCTTTGCCTTCTTTACTAAGAGCATGCAGCGGCTGCATGAGTCGGTCCAGATTCACCCAAGTGCCGATATAGGATTGGTAATTGGTGCTCACAATCCGCACCAGAGCCGTCCCGTCTTCCGATTCAACGATATTCCACTCGCTAAGGAAGGCGGGGTCCTCTTGCTGCAGGCGAAGAAGGTTATGAAGCTTTACTTCGATCGCCTTCTTTTGGATAAAGGATACGGATTCTTGCTGGGCAACGAACAATTCATCATAACGGGAGCTATAGGCAAACAGCGCATCCGCCGCCTGATAGTAATTGGTATTGAGGTAGAGATCGTTCACCGTTTGGGTTTTCGCCAGATAATAACCCCAGCTGTCCTTCTCGTTCTGGCTTAAGGAGATGAGGCTCTGATCCTGCTCCGCGGTTTTGTACAGATAGTTCTGGATTTCCTCCAGCACTTTGTCCATATCGTTCATGTACATTTTGAGTAAATTCTGGTTGGATTGGGCCACTTGGGAATGCACGACCTTCGTCGCGTACAAATTGTTGAGCAGCAGTAAGATCAGCAGGGGCAGAATCACCATCCCGAATCCGATAATCAATCTGACGCGTAATGTGGCTTGCTTCATAGAGCTTCCTTCCTTTGGACAATCCATTCATCAAGCTGGCGCTGCTTCTCCGCAATGACTTTGTCGGCACCTGCCGCTTTCAACTTCTCCATGTACATGGGCAAAATAATGCTCGGATCCTGCGCACCCGTATACACCGCCGGCGTAAACTCTTTGTCGACGAGGTTGCAGGTGGCAATTTCCGTCTTCACTTTGTCCGGATTGAACACGAAGCCCAGCGCTTTGGACCGTTCCGCTTCATCGTTGAACCGTCTGTATTCGGTCCATAAATTCGGGTCCTCGTTATCCCACAGGTACGAATTCAGCTGGTTGCCGAACATCCACGACTGGTTCAGGTTATAGCCTACAGTTCGGGAATCAACGCCCTCAGGGTAGCTAATCATATTGCCGTTCTTCTTCACATAATGCTGGCCCTCAATGCCCCAGTTCAACAGGTTCAAAATATATTTATCGCTATAAAGTAAGTTGAGAAACTGCATCGCTTTCTCGGGGTGCTCCGACTTCTTGGCGATAGCGAACATGGCGCTGGTCGTGTCCGCCGTGGTGGTGTAGGGCTTGGTGAGCGGGATCGTGACCATCGGCATGCCTGTATCCCGGGAAGCCTGAAATTCGAAGCCCGGCTTCAGGGATTCCGCGTAGGCGAACGCTTGGCCGGCTTTCACCGCTTCGAACTCATTGTCCTTGGTCGTCGCGGCGTCTTCGTTGAAGTAACCGGCCCGTTTCCACGCGTACATTAACTCGGCGTACTTGCGGTACTCGGCTGTCTCGACCATGTTCACGACCCGCATGGAGGACTCCGAACGTTGCAGAACACCGGGGCCTTCGCCCAGCATGTCGAAGGTGCCGTACTGCATCATGTAGGTGAACGGACTGCGGTCGGCTTTGGCTTGGAGCGGGACGATGCCCGGCTCATGCTGGCTGATCTCATGAAAGACGGGCCCGAGGTGCTCGAGCTTTGTGATCTTGGTTATATCGACGTTGTACTTGTCGACTAGATCTTTGCGCAGCACCATGCCTTTGGAGGAAGCGAACTCTTTGTTCGTTACGATGCCATAGATGCGTCCGTCCACTTTGCCGGCTTCGACGATGGATGGATCCAGGACTTGGCGGATGCCCTGTCCGTATTGTTGCAGGAGCTCTTCCAGGGGCAAGTAACGACCCTTGGAAACTTCATCGCCGAACCGCATCCAGCCGGCTGTGAACACAAGGTCGAGCTGCTCGCCTGAGGCGTACATCAGACCGGTTCGGTCCCACCAGATGCCGAGATCGATGGGCTTGATGTCAAGCACGGCACCGATCTTCGGCTCGAGGTATCGGTTAATCTGCTCTTCGACTTCCTCCAGATCGGGCGGCACCACGGCTGCGGGAAACACCATGACCAAGCGGTCGGCGTTAGTTGGGGAAGCCGATTCCGGCGCCGGCTTAACGGTGTCCTTTGCCGCGTTGGATGCCGGAGTGGATGTGCCGTATGCGGATTTAGTCTCGGATTCGGTCGTGTTGTTGAAGAGTCGCATGGATTGCACAACAAAGAAACCGACCAATAGAAGAGCGGATATAATCGCAAGCGTTTTCAATTTAGGTTGTTTCAGGCGTTTCATCTTTCATCCCCCACCGTTGCAGCGCTGATGTGTCAACTATTGTAGTCTATTGTATCGCATTTCACTGCCAATTTGGTGACCTAAAAGCGTAATATTGTGACTTAGCTATTGACGCGCCAGCTACTACGTGTTACATTGTAGTGGTAGTAAGTAATACATGTTAGCAGTGATACAGAATAGCAAAGGGTGTTTGTATTGGAAAACCTAACGGAAATGCTTAAAGGAGTGCTTGAGGGCTGCGTCCTTGAAATTATAAGCCGCAAAGAAACCTACGGCTACGATATCACGCGGCAGCTTAACGCCCTCGGCTTCACAGATGTTGTGGAGGGAACGGTGTACACCATCCTGATTCGGCTTGAAAAGAACAAGTTGGTGGAGATCACCAAGAAACCCTCCGATATGGGACCGCCGCGAAAGTTTTTCGCGATCAACGACGCAGGGCGGCAGGAGTTGCTGAGGTTCTGGGAGAAATGGAAGTTCGTATCATCAAAAATGAATGAGTTAAAGGAGAAAAAAGGATGAACTTTTGGGAAAAAATTACCGGCAGCGACCTGACTAAAGAATTTAAAAGCTATGAATCGCGAGTGGCAAAGCTGCCGGCTGATTATCAAGCGGCATGGAAAATAATGAATGCCAATCTGTGGTCTCAGTCCGATTTCACGGGCCGCAGCCTGATGCCGATTCTTGACGGTGTGCTTGGATTGTTCGAAGAAACGGCGGCGGACGGTCAGAGTGTCCAAGAGGTTCTGGGTGACGATATTAAAGGTTTCTGTTCAGCGCTGGCCGGTGAAGCTGGTGCCAAGACATTTCGTGACAAGTGGCGCGAGCAGCTCAACAGCAATATCGCTAAAAAATTAGGTAATTAGGAGGCGGGATACAATGAGCATACGAGATATTATCGAAGGCAAAAAAGAGTGGAGAGCGCACGTCGCGCGTGTCAAAGCGATTCCGCAAGATTATCAGATTGTTTATAAGGAGATTCAGAAATATCTCTTTAAGGTCGGCCCTGTGGAGTTAACCAACGGGACGGGTTTGCTCTCAGGGATTATTGATCTGTTTGAAGAGGGCGCAGCCTCGGGAAAAGGCGTGCTTGAAGTGACGGGCAGGGACGTAGCCGCTTTCTGCGACGATTTAATTAAAGATTCAAAAACATACTCTGACATCTATCAAGAAGCTATTGCCCAAGAAGTGAACAAGAATATGAAGAAGTAGAAGAGATCCTGTTGTTAGCAATAACAAACGGGCACCTCAATGGAATTGAGATGCCCGACCACCATACATTAATCTACCAGCCTGAATTGCCCGCGCCGCGGTTCACAGTGAAGTTGGTGATGTTGTTCAGTCCGCCGGAAGCCGCTCCGCTGACTTTCACATTGCTGAACGCAGCGGATCCGTTGGCATTAAGCTCGATGCCATAGCTCCCCGCTCCGGTAATATTGATGTTGTTAAACGTTACGTTGTTGATCGTCCGATTATAGGACATCAAGATGCCTTGATGCGTACTGTCCAGAATGTCCATGTCGCGCACCACTATCGGCGCGGTGATGTCGGACGAATCCGCATAAATCCACAATGCCCCCAGCTGTGAGCCCCAGTTCGGCTCATAGCCGCCTGTACGCAACAACGTGTTGCGTTGTATCGTCGTGGTCCCGCTGAAAGGCGCCGGGTTAAACCGGGAACTTACCGCAATACCGGATGAGCCCGTTACAGTATCGCTGATCAGGTTATCTTCCGCCCGGTTGGAAGTGCCTCCATAAATGCCGATTCCGTTGGCCAACAATGGCAATTGAATCGTATTAAATTTGAAATTGTTGAACTGATCCGCCTGACCCTCGGAGAACATAGCCGCGCCGTCGTCCCCCGTATTACGAATATGACTTTGCTCCAGACGAACATTAATCGCTCCCGCATGCAGGTTCAATCCGTCCGCGAAGGTGTCGCGAATACGTACGCCGCTAATCAGCAACCCGTTCGTCGGGCCTTTCACCCAAAAACCTACTTTGGTGTGCTCGATCCAGATATTTTGAATCAACGAACCGGTACCGAAATTCCCTTCAATGGCGGTATGGAAGTTGGCGTCATCCCGGTATGAAACATCTCCGATGATGGCAAAGTCATGCATCTGCACATTGCTGCCCGTCCCCATGAAACCGCCGAAACCGTTGGAGCCTGTAATGGCGGAGTACCAAGGACCCGCTCCGCGAATGGTTACATTGTCCACGTTAATGTAGCTGCTGATTTTGAACTTCCCTTGGGGAATCCAAACGCCTTTGCCTTGAGATTTGGCAGTGTTGATCGCATTCTGGATCGCCGAGGTATTGTCTGTAGTTCCGTTGCCAGACGCGTTATACGGCGCCGCACTGATGTCGATGAAATTCGCAGGCATCGCGTAAGCCGCATCCGCTTTCTCCAGTTCGACC